>DQCL01000239.1:36716-36891 GCA_003533975.1 Octadecabacter sp.
TGGATCAACCTCTTCATATCGCGCAGGTAGCGACGGACCATTTGGTCATTAGCGATTATCCTGTGTCAGCTTCACTGTTTGTACGGCTTTCGGTTACTTTGGTAACCAAAGCATATCAAACAGAAGACTGAATGTGTTTGAACAACACATTCGATGTGCAGAGGTTCGAACGTCA
>DQCL01000029.1 GCA_003533975.1 Octadecabacter sp.
TACTATATTAAAGTAGAGACCTAGATGTAAAATTACCGCTCAGAATTGTAACTCAAGACTCCAAATGGCTGATATAATTGTAAAGATTTATCAACGTCCGGTTAGAACCCATACCTACCGCCGCTCATTATGCTTCAAACGCTTAATCAGCTACGATACGTCGCGATCTTACAGCTGGCAAAGCAGAAATAGACGCCCATAACACCTTCAATCCAACGGCGTGCTTTGGAGTAAGCGGCAACAACTGGTGGCGTAGAGAACGCGACTGCGTAGATCACATGACCAACAGCCGAAATAATGCTGGTGCCAACCACAACTAAAGCTGCAACCCATATGGGAGCCTGTCCATCCATCGCGAGAGACATAATGGCGATCCAAACCAATGCGGCTTTTGCGTTGGTCATTTGGATGATCAATCCGCGTTTGTAGAAGGCAGCCATTCCGCCAGTTAGTCGGATCTCTCGAACATCTAACTCCTTGACGGTAAGGGCTGATTTGAATGCCCTGTAGGCCAACCAAAGTAGGTATCCGGCACCAATAATTTTCAGAACTATCATCAACGAAGCATAAGCCGACACGAGCGCTGTTAGGCCCAGAGCGGTCAGCGTTGACCAACAGAACGTGCCGGTTGCGATACCCAAAGCCAGTGCCTTACCCTCGGATCTACCGACAGACATTGAGGTGCCAATGACGGCAAGGATATTCGGGCCTGGCGTGAACATCCCGATCATGAAAACGCCGTAAGCCATTAATATTCCAGCCATATAAGGTTCAAATATAGCGGCCTCCAATTTCAGAACAGTTTGCACATATTACGTTCATAACCAAGGTCGGTAAAGTCCGCGCAGCGGACCGTCACTGACCTTTGCGCACGGTATCAATCATCAGTTGCACGTTTTCGGGGTCTGCGTCTGGCGTGATGCCGTGGCCGAGGTTGAAGATGTGGGGGCCGTTTTGAAGGGCGTCGACGATGCGGCGGGTTTCGGAGACGAGGGCGTCGCCGCCTGTGACCATGTGGGACGACTTTAGGTTGCCCTGTACGCAGCCGCCTGTTTGCACGTTGTCGGCGGCCCAATCTGCCGTCACACCGTCATCCAGCGCGATGCAATCCGCGCCGATGGCGGCGTGCAGGCCGACATATTTCTCGCCTGCGCCACGGGGGAAGGCGATGATCGGGGTGGTCGGGTATTTTGCTTTGAGCGCTGCGACGATGCGGGCCATTGGTTTGATGGAGTAGTTGAGGAAGTCATCGCCCTTAAGGGAACCCGCCCAACTGTCGAACAGCTTGACGACTTCGGCGCCCGCTTCGATTTGCATGGACAGATAGTCAATTGTGCCTTCGGTAATGATGTCGAGCAGCCCCTCGAAGACGGCTTTGTCGGTCTCTTTTAGCGCGTGGGCCGGACCCTGATCTGGCGTGCCTTTGCCAGCGATCATATAGGTCGCGACGGTCCAAGGTGCGCCAGCAAAGCCAATGAGGGTTGTCTCAGATGGAAGCTCACGGGATAGGATTTTGACTGTCTCATAGATTGGCGAAAGGGTGTCGTGGATTGCGCTGACAGGTTTCAGCGCCTTTAGTTCGTCGGCCGTTGTGATGGTGGACAAACGCGGACCTTCGCCCGTAACGAACCAAAGGTCGGCACCCAAGGCTTGGGGTAGCAACAGGATGTCAGCGAATAGGATGGCGGCGTCGAACCCGTAGCGGCGGATCGGTTGCAGGGTGACTTCGGCTGCGAGTTCGGGATTGTAGCAAAGGGATAGAAAATCACCGGCTTGCGCGCGGGTGGCTTTGTATTCGGGCAAATAGCGTCCAGCCTGTCGCATCATCCAAATCGGAGGCGTCGGCAGCGTTTCACCTGCTAGGGCGCGAAGTATTGTCTTTTGCGTGCTCATTTTAGCCTCCAATTGCTTTGTGCTGGTGTCTCGTTTGGGCGTTGCTGAGTCAAGTGGTTGTAAGGGCCACGGGGCGCGGCTAATTGTGCATTATGGAATATGATTTGCCCACAGCGGCCCAGCCTTTGAAAATCGGAACCCGTGGATCGCCTTTGGCTGTCGCACAGGCCCATGAAACCCGCGCGCGCCTGATGGCAGCGCATGACTTGCCCGAGGATGCGTTTGCGATTTGCGTGATCAAAACTACGGGCGATGACCGCACGCTGATTGACGCAGATATCGCGCTGAAGACGATTGGTAACAAAGGGTTGTTCACCAAAGAGATCGAAGAAGCGATGTTGCGCGGCGATATTGATATCGCGGTGCATTCCACCAAGGACATGCCCGTTGAGCAGCCCGAGGGGTTGGTGCTGGACGTGTTTTTGCCGCGCGAAGATATGCGCGATGCGTTTGTGTCTGTGAACCATGCCGGGATTGCTGAGCTACCACAGGGTGCGGTTGTCGGCACGTCCAGTCTGCGCCGCCGTGCACAGTTGTTGGCGAAACGTCCAGACCTGAAGGTTGTTGAATTTCGTGGCAATGTGCAGACGCGGTTGAAGAAGCTGAATGAAGGCGTTGCCGAGGCGACGTTTTTGGCGATGGCAGGGTTGAACCGGATGGATATGGGCGTTCACGCGACGGGCGCGATTGCGGTTGACGATATGCTGCCGGCGATTGCCCAAGGTACAATTTCGATTGAACGCCGCGCTGATGATCTGCGTGCACGCGATATGCTGGCGGCTATTCATGATGTGGCGGCGGGGCAGCAAATGGCCGCGGAACGGGCGTTTCTGGCGGCACTCGATGGATCTTGTGAAACTCCGATTGCGGGGCTGGCGGTTCTGGAAGGCGACCAGATTTGGCTGCGCGGCGAGATATTAAAGCCGGATGGCAGCCAAGTGTTCACCGGAGAGCGGCGCGGGCCGATTGCGGATGGTGCGGCGATGGGGATTGCGCTGGCGGAGGAATTGCTTGGGCAAGCGGGACCGGATTTCTTTGAGGCTGTGGTCAGCGGTTAGTCCGGAATCAACTTCCCAGGATTTAGGATGCCGTTTGGATCAAGTGCGCCTTTGATTTTGCGCATCATATCGAGGGCGACAGGGTCTTTGCGGCGGCGCATGGTGTTCAGTTTGGACAGGCCGACGCCGTGTTCTGCGGAGAAACTGCCGCCGAGGTCGGCGACGATGTCTTCGACGGTTTCGACGATTTTATCTTTTAGCCCTTGATCGTCACGCGAGGGGTAGACGCTGTAGTGGATGTTGCCGTCCCCTAAGTGGGCGACGAAGTTCGGCTCATGATCCGGATCGAGGGCCGCCATAGCAACGCCGACGCGCGTGAAGAACTCAGGTACCAGATCGAGAGGGAACGCGATGTCGGTGTCGACGATGGGTTGGCGCGCGTATGCGAGTTCAGCGGCGGCTTCGCGGCGGTCCCACATTTCGCGGCGCTGGGTTTCGTTTTGAGCAACTACAGCATCGAGGACCGTGCCGTCTTTCATCATGCCTGACATGATTTCGAGTAAGGTTTCATTTACATCGGTATCGGTCGTGGTGGCGACCTCAAGCATGATGTTGATATCGTGGGGCGCATCAAACGGTTCGCGCGCGCCATCAATGCGGGCCATATGCACGTCGATATAATTGCGCGGCATATACTCGAATGCCTCAACAGCGCCGCCAGTGGCGTCTTGGGTGCGATTGAGCAACGCCAATGCATCAGTCAGCGACGGTGTTGCGACCATTGCGGTGGCATAGGCGCGTGGTTTGGGGGCGAGTTTGACAATCGCTTTTGTAATGACGCCAAGGGTGCCTTCGGACCCTATGAGCAGTTGACGCAGATTTAAGCCGGAGTTGTCTTTGTGCAGCGCTGACATGAGGTTGACGATGCGACCATCAGCAAGCACGGCCTCAAGCCCCAGCACCAGATCGCGGGTATTGCCGTAGCGCAGCACGTTGGACCCGCCCGCATTGGTGGACATCACACCACCGATCATCGCAGAGCCCCGCGCACCAAAGGTGAGTGGAAAGATAAGGCCTTCGGCGTCCGCGGCATCGTGCAACGAAGATAGAATCACCCCAGCATCGACCAGAGCCGTGCGTGCGCCGGTATTGATGTCATGGATTGTGTTCATCCGATCAAGCGAGAGTAAGACCCCGCCGGGGGCATAGGTGCCGCCAACCAGTCCGGTATGGCCGGAAACGGGGGTGATAGATTGGCGCTGTTCGTTGGCCAGCGACATGATTTGCGAGACTTCTTGGGTGGATGCAGGGCGCAGAACGACTCCCGGTTCGCCGGAGTACTTGCCCGACCAATCCTTTGACCAACGCGCGACATCTTTGCCAGTCAACGCATAATCGGCCCCGACGATCGCTTCAAAATTTTGCAACAATGCCATTCATTACCCCTAGCGATCAAAGCCTACGCAACTTGAGCGCGGAGTCAAAGGGAAGCGTCGAATTTAGGGGGTGTGTGGTGGCGTTACCTGGATTTGAACCAGGGACCTAACGATTATGAGTCGTTCGCTCTAACCAACTGAGCTATAACGCCATGCACAGCGGGCGGAATAGTCGCGCTAGCGCTGCCTGTCAAACTGAAACTGACGCTTTTGGGGGGTTGTTCTTGGTCACGCACCTTGGTCAAGTCGCCAGAGTGGGACAAAGGGCGCGTCATGTCATCAAAACAGTGGGAATTCTGGGTCGATCGGGGTGGTACGTTTACCGATATTGTTGCGCGTACGCCGGGCGGCAAAGTGGTGACACAAAAGCTGTTGTCAGAGAATCCGGAACAATATGCAGACGCGGCCGTGCAAGGGGTGCACGAATTGATCGGTACGTCGAATCCCCCAACGGGTTCGATTTCAGCTGTGAAGATGGGTACTACGGTGGCGACCAACGCTTTGCTGGAACGAAAAGGCGAGGAAGTTCTGCTGTTGATCACCGAAGGGTTCCGCGACCTTCTTAAGATTGGCTACCAAACCCGGCCCGACCTGTTCGCGCTTGAGATTGTGCGCCCGGAGCTTTTGTACACCGATGTCGCGGAGGTGCAGGAACGTTTAAACGCAGACGGAAGTGTTTTGACGGTATTGGATGAGGTGGCTGTGCGTGCTGCGTTATTGTCCGCGTTTGATAAGGGCGTGCGTGCCGTGGCGGTGGCCTTGTTACATGCGTACCTCAACCCTGAGCATGAGATTCGGGTTGCTGAAATCGCGCGTGAAATCGGGTTTACGCAGGTCAGCACCAGTCATGAGGTTTCGCGCCTCGCCAAACTTGTTGGACGCGGGGATACGACGGTCGTCGATGCCTATCTGTCCCCGATTCTGCGCCGATATGTTGACCAAGTGGCCGGTGCGTTGGATGTGGGGCGTGTGTGTGAGCGGTTGTTCTTTATGCAATCCAGTGGCGGATTAACGGATGCAGCACGGTTTCAAGGGCGCGATGCAATTTTGTCTGGTCCTGCTGGTGGGATCGTTGGCATGGTTAAGACGGCTGAGGCTGCGGGACATGACACGCTAATCGGCTTTGACATGGGTGGCACGTCAACAGATGTGAGCCACTACGCGGGTGAATACGAGCGCAGCTTTGAAACCGAAGTGGCCGGCGTGCGGATGCGCGCGCCGATGATGGATATTCATACGGTCGCGGCCGGTGGCGGGTCGATCTGCCGGTATGCGGATGGTCGTTTTCAGGTCGGGCCTGAAAGCGCGGGCGCCAACCCTGGCCCTGCGTGTTATCGCCGTGGTGGGCCGTTGACGGTTACCGATTGCAACGTGCTTTTGGGGAAGCTGAACCCCGATCATTTCCCCCATGTATTCGGGCCAAATGGCGACCTGCCGTTGGACGTGGAAACGGTTCGCTCTAAGTTCGAAGCTCTTGCTGCGGACGTCGCGAAAGAAACCGGTGAGGCCCCGCGCGCCGTGGATGATATCGCCGAAGGGTTCCTTGCGATTGCCGTGGACAATATGGCCAATGCGATCAAAAAAATCAGCGTTCAGCGCGGCCATGATGTGACGGAATATACGTTGCAGTGCTTTGGCGGTGCGGGCGGGCAGCATGCCTGTCTTGTGGCCGAAGCGCTGGGCATGTCGCGGGTGTTGATCCACCCATTTGCGGGTGTTTTGTCCGCGTTTGGCATGGGGCTGGCTGAGTTGCGCGATATGCGTGAGGTGCAGTTTGACGCGCCCTTGGGGGATGTTTCCAGAGCAGAGGTTACACTGGCGGAAATGGAGAAGGTCGCTCGCGATTCTGTTTTATCGCAAGGTGCACGTGATGTGCGCTGCGAACGTTGGGCCTATCTGCGTTACAGCGGAACACAGCAGGATCTAAAGGTTGCCTTTGGCACAGCTGAAGCAATGAAGGCGGCGTTTGAGGCGGCGCATTTGGCGCGTTTCGGGTTCGCCAGCCCTGAGGCAGACATCCTGTTTGAAATGCTGAGCGCCGAAGCCATTGGTGACGGCGCGGCATTGCCTGATCTTGGTATAAAACCGGCGCAATCCGCAGCACCGATTGCTGTGCATGACCGCCCGTTTTATGACCGTTCGTCGCTGGGCATAGGCGACAAGGTGAGCGGCCCTGCGATCATTCTGGAACCCACAGGCACCAATGTTGTTGAGCCCAATTGGACGGCGACGGTGGATGCATTGGGCAACCTGATGTTGACGTCGGATACCCAGCAGACGAACCGTCACGCGAGCACGGATGTCGACCCTGTCGTGCTTGAGGTGATGTCCAATTTGTTTATGTCTGTCGCGGATCAGATGGGCGCGACGTTGGCCAACACCAGCCAGTCGGTGAACATCAAGGAGCGCTTCGATTTTTCATGTGCGATCTTTGATGGCGCGGGGGATTTGGTGGCGAATGCCCCCCATGTTCCGGTGCATCTCGGGTCCATGTCTGACAGTATCAAAACTGTCATGAAGGGTTGGCCTGACGTGGCTGAGGGCGATGCGTTCATGCTGAATTCGCCCTACAACGGGGGCACGCATTTGCCGGATGTGACAGTGGTTACACCGGTGTTTATCGCTGGCAAACCGCGCTTCTGGCTTGGGTCGCGCGGGCATCATGCGGATATCGGGGGGCGCACGCCGGGGTCCGCGCCGCCAGACAGTCAGCACATCGATGAAGAAGGTGTGTTGATCGACAATGTTCAGCTTGTCGCAAAGGGACGTTTCCTAGAAGACGACACCCGCGCGACGCTGGCATCGGGGCGCTATCCGTGCCGTAACATTGACCAGAACGTTGCCGACCTGAAAGCGCAAGTCGCCGCGAATGCGACGGGTCTGGCAGAGTTGAAACGTATCTGTTCCAGCTATGGCGTTGATGTTGTGGCTGCCTATATGGGCCATGTTCAAGACAACGCGGAAGAAAGCGTGCGCCGTGTTATTGACCGTTTGTCAGACGGGTCTTTTACGTACCAGATGGATACAGGGCAAACGATACAAGTATCTGTTTCAGTAGACAAAAAGACGCGCACGGCCACCGTTGATTTCACAGGAACCAGCGCGCAGCATAAGGGCAACTATAACGCCCCATATGCGGTTTGTCGCGCGGTGGTGCTGTATGTGTTCCGCACACTCGTTGGTTCAGCTATTCCGCTCAATGAGGGGTGCCTTAAGCCGCTCACGATCATTGCGCCGACCGGAAGCATGCTGAATCCGACGTATCCTGCTGCCGTGATCGCGGGCAATACTGAAGTCAGCCAAGCGGCGTGCAATGCGCTATATGGTGCGCTGGGTGTTATCGCAGGGTCGCAGGCCACGATGAACAATTTTGTCTGGGGAAATGAGCGGTTTCAGAACTACGAAACCATTGCTGGTGGCACGGGCGCTGGCCCTGATTTCAACGGATGTGATGCTGTGCAAAGTCATATGACCAACACGCGCATGACCGACCCTGAAATTTTGGAAAAACGGTTCCCTGTGCGTCTTGATCGATATGAGGTGCGCGATGGGTCTGGCGGGGCCGGCGCGTTCGCGGGGGGAAACGGGGCACGCCGTGTGATGACGTTTCTGGAGCCTGTCAAAGTGACGACGCTATGCTCGCACCGTGTGGTTCCGCCCTTTGGCGTAGACGGCGCAGAAAACGGCGCCGTTGGGCGCAATTGGGCGGTGATGCCTGATGGGACGCGACATGATTTGCAGGGCAACGACGAGATCGACTTGCCAGCGGGTGGGTCATTTCACTTAGAGACACCGGGTGGAGGTGGCTGGGGTAAACCTTAGCGGGAAAAACACCACTGCGCCCAAACCGTGCGCCGAGATTGTCAGTACGTCGACAGTTCGGCCGTCCGAGGTTGTGCCAAACTGTGTCAAAACGTTTCCAAGTGGCCCTATCAGTTTATTGGCCGAGGCGACGTTGAGTTTAGAGGATCACTTGATGTTCAGCTTGTCCAACAGCATCGACGGGCGTTGCGAAAGTTTTGCCTTCGTCAACGCCGATTAGCCCGTCAGCTGCGGATGTGCAGAACAGTGTTTTGAAGTCAGCACCGCCAAACGCAGGGCAAGACGTTTGCGCAGCTGGGAAGGCGACGGTTTGTGTCATCGTTCCGTCTGGCGCATAGCATGCTACACGGTTGGCGCCCCATTGGGCATTCCAGAAGTTGCCAGCGCTGTCTATAACCGCGCCGTCTGGCCCCCACGCCGTTTCCCCGAAGTCGAGCCAAACTTCTGGATCGCCCGTGGGCCATCCGTCTTTTTCTGAAAGACGCTGGCGCATGATTTTTTTGGTCGGTGTGTCGGTGAAGTACGCATAGGTGCCATCGGGTGCAAAGCAGATCGAATTGCTGATTGTAATGTCGGGAAATAGGGTGCGAACCTCGCCACGGTAATAGCGATAGATCGCGCCTGCGTTGCGTTGGGCATTCAAGCCCATTGTGCCGATCCAAAATCCCCCCCAAGGATCAGCACGGCCGTCGTTTGAACGGGTGATTGGATTGTCGATCTCGATCTCAGCGACTTGATCTGCGGTTTCGCGTGCCAGATCAAATACGTGTAATCCTATGCTGTCAGCCATGAGAAGGCGCGTGTCGTCGACCCATCCGGCGGCGGAAACATGGCGGGTAAACTGCCAGTGCCGCCCTTTGATGTGAAGACGCTTTGACAGGATATCAAACCAAAACAGCTCACCACGTTCAGGGTGCCACAAGGGGCCTTCACCTAACGTGCACTGGGTGTCATCAAAGATCATCGTGCGTCGTCGTATGCGGCCACGATATCCTGCGCGCGCGCGGCGATATCTGTCGCCGTCATCCCCGGCTTGTAAAGTGCTGACCCGATGCCGAAACCATCGGCGGACGCTGCGAACCAATCTGAGAAGTTTTCGGGACCTGCGCCACCAACTGCGTAGACTAGGGTGTCTTCGGGAAGGACAGCACGAATAGCTTTCAGCCCGTCCGGTCCAAGCAAAGAACCGGGGAAAAGCTTAAGGCCGTCAGCGCCGTTTTTGAGCGCGGTGAAGCACTCAGTCGGGGTCATGACGCCCGGCCAACTTTGCATGTTTGCGGTCTTGGTTGCGACGATCACACGGGGATCGACGTTCGGGGACACAATGAGTTTGCCACCCGCTTGTGCCACGCGGTTTACGTCTTCCACAGACAGTACCGTGCCTGCGCCAATCAGCGCGTCGTTGCCGAATGCTTCTGTTAGGTGGGCGATTGATTCAAATGCGTCGGGCGAATTGAGAGGGACTTCAATTGAAGTAATGCCAGCGTCAATGAGGGCCGCAGCAGCACCGGCAACTTCGTTTGGGGTGATGCCGCGCAGAATTGCGATGATGTTGCGAGTCATTTATCCGGTCTCCAGAAGGGCGTGCGCGGCTTTGATGCCGGCGAGTGTCATATCAGTGGCATCAGCGCGGACCACGTCAATGCCCTGCGCTGCAAGCCCCGCAAGATAAGGCTGGGACACGGCTTCTGCCCCGATGAGCGCGACGTTCTGGCCAAGCCAGTAGGGCTTGGTTGACGCGAGTTCTGCGCCAATCAGCAAACCGGACAGTCGCGCGCGTAGTGTTTGCGCGTCTGTGTTGTGGATGAGCTGTGCTGCGCGGAGGGAAAACAAGTGCCCGGCCATACGTTCGGGACGCGACAACGTGAGTGAGAGCGCTTCGAGAAAGGTGTCCTCGTTCCAGCCGCTGTCAGCGATCGAATGGCGCAACACGGATTCCTCGGAGAGTAGAGCGAACATTTCCCCGGTCATGCAGGTTTGAAAGCTCACGACTTCACCAGCGGACACATGCACCCATTTGGTGTGTGTTCCTGGCAGGCAGATGACGCCGTCCCATCCGTCGTTCTGCGCGAGGTATCCAGCGATCTGTGTTTCCTCGCCGCGCATGACGTCCGCTGGATCGGTCTGACGGATGCCCGGTATGATGTGAACGCTAAGACCGTCGCGAAGTACAAGGGCTTTGGCCATCTTACTGGGGCAAACGGCGCAAGGCGCGGTTTGATATGGCGCTTCGACCCAACCTTGGCGTGATCCAACCATGCCGCAGGCCACGACTGTGTTCGCTGTATCAAGCCAGTCGGCGGCAACATCGACGAATACCGTTTCAAATTCTTCGGGCGCCAATTGGCCCATGCCTTTGTCCGATGTCCGCATGTCCAAAACGGCCCCGTCATCACCTATCGCCCAGAGGCGCAGGTTCGATGTGCCCCAATCGGCGGCAAGCCACTTTGGTTTATGATCATAAGTCATAGACGTTTCCCTTCGAGTACCCACATGGTTTCAGGAAGGGACCATGGCAAGGTCAAACCGTGATGCATGAGGTAGGCGCCGGAAAGTGTGACCGGTCCGTCCTGTAGGGCGGTTGGCCAGTGTGACTTTGGTCAACGCGGGTTTCATGGTCGTCTAGTTCGCGCGGCTTCATAAAGAAATCGGCGCGACGATGATTTATCGTTTACCGTAGTACAGCCCGACAACATGTTCCGCTTCTGCGAAGAACAGCCAGCGCGCGGCGAAGACGCCGGTGAGGTGGCTAAGCACAGCAAGAGCGGCAAGGATGTGCGAGTGCGTGATGAGCAACAGCACCGGCAATACCGCCATTAAAACAATCGCTATGACCCGCAGCTTTAGGGCGTGTTTGCGTGCGATCACGTAGACGAATTCTTTGAGAAGGTAGTTGGTGCCTGTGTGGGGTGGTTCGAACGCGCGTACATCGCCGCGCGCACCAAGGCCTGTGGCTGTTGCTAGTGTTGTGCCCGAATTGGCGAGCGCTTTGTCACCGAATACCCAATGCGCAATTTGTGCAACACCAGCAAGGATCAGCAAAGGCGTCGCAACGCTGACTTGCCCTGCAAGCAGCGCACCTCCTGCGATGCAGATGCTGAGGAACATGATAGGTGTGGTGACATTGGCCCAGCGGGGAACTGTCTTGATCTGGGTGTAGATCATCGAGGTTGTGAACACGGTGCCGATGGACAGGACTGCGCCAACAATGCCGACCAGCGTCCAGTTGGCATCAAAGAATACAGCTCCAGCCCCATATAGTGCCATAACCAGCAACGCAGCGATGGCGCAAATGCCTTCGCGCGATAGCCAACTAGACCGCCATTGCTTGAACGCCTTAAGCGCGCGCTCTGGGTGGCCAAGGTGGAATGTTGACGCAATAAGGCCACCTACGGCCAGCGCGTATGCGATTGAAAACCAGATGAATGCCATGAGCCCAGTCGGGGACGGCATCCCAAAGCCAAGGAACGCCAGAAGGCCAAAGCCGAGGCCCGAGAGTGTTGAAAATAGAATAACTGATGGTGCGGGATGCATTAGGATTTCCCCCCTTTTGAGGAACCAGGCATGGCTTCGAGCGCCTTGTCGAGCCATCCAAGGAAACCTGTGGTCTCAGTCGCGACAGGTTCAAGAAAGGGCGCAAGGATGTCGACATCGTCTGAGCGGTCACGATCTTTGGGGCGTGGTGGAAGATACTTATTAACGGGTTTGGTTCCCATCTCTGGCATCAAATCCATACCGCCACGTTCGGCCGTCAGGCGCGAGACGTTGCTGTCAGGGTCCGCGAAGTCGCCAAAGTGACGCGCGCCTGCAGGGCATGTGCGCACGCAGGCCGGTTCGCGGTCTTCTTCAGGCAGGTTTTCGTTGTAAATGCGATCCACGCAGAGGGTGCATTTCTTCATGACTTTCTCTTCGGCATCCATCTCGCGTGCGCCATACGGACAAGCCCAAGCGCAAAGGCCACAGCCAATGCAGTCTTGTTCGTTGACCAGAACGATGCCGTCTTCAACGCGCTTGTAGCTCGCACCTGTCGGGCAAACGGTGACACAGGGTGCATCTTCGCAGTGCAAGCAGGATTTCGGGAAGTGGATCAGCTGTGCTGGCGCTTCCTTGGGTTGGATTTCGTAGGAATGCACGCGGTTAAGGAAAGTGCCTGTCGGGTTTTCGCCGTAGGGGTCTTGGTCCGACAAGGGCGCGCCGTAGTTTTCAGTGTTCCAGCCTTTGCAAGAGATCACGCAAGCGTGGCAGCCGACACAGGTATCAAGGTCGATCACGAGGCCGAGCTTCTTGGCCGTGGAAGTGGGAAGTGTGGTCATGTGATGGCCCCTGTTTGTATGGGTCGGATCGTGCTTATGGGAGCTTCTTTGCTGGCGTCCCAAGTGGCGACGAACCAAACGAAAGAACCGATGATGAGCACGAGGGCGGCGAAGATAAGAGCGAGGGTGCGGGTCATTTGCCAACCTTCCAAGCCAGTTTTGACGGGCCTTTGGGGACGGGGGCATTTTGTGGTGGTGTAACCGGCTGGGCCTCGGCTGGGGCCGCGACCTTTTCAATCTTTACGCGCAAATCAAACCATGCGGCTTGGCCTGTGACGGGGTCGGAGTTGGACCAGCGCATGCCGTCTGCTTGTTCGGGCAACAACTCGTGGATCAGGTGGTTGAGCAGGAAGCCTTCGGTTGCTTCGGGGGCTTTTTCGTCCAGCGCCCAAGCGCCTTTGCGTTTGCCGATGGCGTTCCATGTCCAGA
>DQCL01000217.1 GCA_003533975.1 Octadecabacter sp.
ATTTACACCGCTTCCGCTGGGTCTGAGGGCACCTTGGGTGGTCTGGAGCGCGAAGGCCGTTCGGAACGTCTGCGCCGCACGATAGGGGGCGCGCTCGACGCCATGCGCTGGTGCTCCTCCGACCCATTGTGCATGGATACGCGGTTGTCCGTTTCGGACGATGCGAACCTTGCGGCCTGCCATTCTTGCCTTTTCGTGTCCGAAACATCCTGCGAGACGTTCAACAACGGCCTCGATCGCCGGTCCCTGTTCGCCCCAGCAGGTGAGACGCCGAACGACTGCCCCGGCTATTTCGACGCGTTCGACACGGAAGGCTAATAGGCCTCATCGGAAAGTTTGTGCGTACGATCCCATTAGTGCGGAACACATGGGAAACAGAATTTGGTCGGCACACAAAACAGTGACAACATGCAGAAGAAATTATTCTATGCTCCCACGCCTGAATTGACCTGGAGATTTGGGAGCGTCGTGAGTCAAAGGGCCGCAGGGTATTTTTCTGTGTGGCCTGCACTATGTTGTGTCCGTCTGATCCTCGGGATTGGACCTGTACTCATTTTCCATTGATATCCCACCCATATTTGTATTCGATCAAACCCGTTAATCATCTGAAACGACTTTGAAAGCCAGTTTTTGCCCACCAAGCTCCCGGAACGCACGCTGACGGCAGCTGAGCACAATGATTTGCAGATCACCAGCCTGTCTGTGCAGAGCATCAAACATGCGTTCAATCCTCTCATCGTCCGTATAAACCAGCGCATCATCCAGAATAATGGGCGCATGACGCCCGCCGGAAGCGAGTAATCGCGCAAATGCAAGACGGACCAGGAGCGCGATTTGTTCTTGGGTGCCGCCTGACAGAACTCCAATGGTTTCTTCTTGCCCGTCACGGATTAGAGCTGTGGGCAGAATACTATCTCCGTCAAATTTCAGCTCGGCATCGGGCCAGAGCAACTTGAGTAACGGTTTCAGCTCAGCGATCACTGGTTCGAAATACCTGTCCCTTGCGGTGGCGCGGGCAAAATCAAGCGTTCCAGCAAGCTCGTTCAGAACCTCAACTTCAAAATGCAGAGCCGCGAGCGTTTTCTCGGCAGCTCCCAAACAAATTGCTACGTCGGCGAGATCTTCTTCAACACCTTCCCCCGAGCGCAGGTCTATTTCCTTGTCGAGACCTGCAAGCTCCTGTCCCAGGCTGTTGATTTCAGTTTCGGCCTGTTGGTACACGGATCTGGTCCGATCCAATGTCGCTTGGCTTGCCGAGAGGTCCGGGGCTTCTTCTGCCAGCTTATCGTATTCTTCCTCCCGTTCTCCGAGCAACGAGCTGGCGTCGATCAATTTATCATTGATGTCCTGCTCCAGAATGTCCGCATCCCCGAACGCCTTCATTGCAGCCTCGGCCTGCTCCAGTGTCGACTGCGCTGCGCCCGCAGAAACACTGGCACGGGCCTCGGCATCGCGGTCTTGATCGCGCTGATCGCGCGCCGCTTCAAGTTTACCTTCACTTTTACTCAGGGCTGCGGTCGCAGAGTCCACGGCCTCTTGCGCCGCCTTGTTGTCTGGTAAACCTGCATCCAGCTCGATGGGTTCTGGCAGAGACGCTAGTTCCATGCCCAGCTCGTCCAGCCCCTCTGGCGCAAGAAGTGAAATATTGTCTTTGGCAATCTGAACCCGCTTAGCGGCTTCGTCACGCATTCTTGCCGCCTCGTGCGCGGCATCAACGGTAGGAAAACCCGTGCCATCCAGGGCTTTCGCAAAATTTGCTTCGGCCTTGTTCAATTCATCATCATCACTACCGCCCTGTCCGGGGCGCAGGGTAAGAATGCCAAGTCCCGGAAGTTCAATGTCGCCGCCATCAGGGAGCGGAACAACGTCCTGATCCTTCAGAATATCTCCTGCAATCGTGGCGCGTGGGATTTGGGCACTGACATAGCTCATGCTGACTTGCGGGGCGCTACGAGTTCGAAGCTTCTGTTGAACAGAAACTTCCTGTGACAGCACATTGAGCCTTTTGATCGTTTTCCGGTCCGGGCCTGCCACCGCTACCTTGCTGTCGGCCGAGATAGACTTGGTTAATGCTTCGACATCCTTGGTGCGCTTTGTTAACTCCTTTCGACGCGCTTCGGCACTGCGCGCGCTTTCAGTCTTCAGAACGACGTTCAGGGTCTTTGCCGCATCTTTTTCAACGTCGCGGACCTTTTTCACATCAGCCTTACAACACTCAAACACCGCCTCGGAAGCCTTAAGTGTCTCGGAACATTCCGCCCCAAACCTGGACTTTTCAGATTGATCCGTCCGGGCGTCCTCAAGTAATTTTCGGGCATTCTGAAGCGCTTTCAGGCGGGCTGTCAAAGCCTCGACTTCCAGCTTTGCTGTTTTTACCGCATTTTGCGCGCGCGACACGCTATCTGCGTGTCGCAACCCATCTTCATGGGCTTTGGTGGCATCTGAAAAACGCTGTTCCCGGCCAGAAACCACGTCTGCATCACGAAGCTCGGCCAGTGTCTTTTTTACTTCACGTCGCCTGGAAATCGCGTCAGAAAGATCTTGCGCCGTTTCTTCCAGTTCGCTCTTGCGCTGCACAAGGCTGGCTACCTCCTTTTCGGCGATGTCCAGCGGGCCGTTTTTCAACACCCGCCCAGTCGCCGTGACATACTTGCTCAGATCATCCTGACACCGGTCAATTGCGATATCCATGCGCCGCCCGCCGGTAAGTATCTCAACTTCACCAGTAACTGAGGACATAAGATCCTGGCGGGCCCGCTGTGCAACATCCTTTTCCTTATTGGACCCTTGGTCGAGCGCCGTAATCCCTTGACGCACCCACAACAACCCGGCAGGCCCCCCCGCTTCTCCGGAATGCATCAGATTGGCGATCCAGGCCTCGGCATCATCTGCCTTGGCGATCAGCCGATCCTCCTTGTACACCTCTGCCATCGGCTGTTTCAGCCAGCGTTTAATGATGTGGAACCGGCCATCAGGGGTTTCGACTTCGACTTCAACCTCCGGAGCCCCGCCTGCGTGCGGTTTGAGAGCCACGATTTCCTTTCCTTTGGCGCGGTGCCCTTGGAAAAACACCGCTTGAAGGGCATCAAATAACGTGGATTTTCCATTTTCATTGGCAGCGGTCAAAACATTCAGACCATCACCTATTCCGTCAATCCGGACAGGTTTGGTAAATCGGCGGATGTCGCTCAGAGTGACAGAAACAAGTTTCATTGTTGCCCCTCCTGAAGATATCCGTAAAGCCGGTTCAGAGCCGCCGCGGATATA
>DQCL01000325.1:0-1594 GCA_003533975.1 Octadecabacter sp.
GTGGGACACCCTTCCCCAACGAAGGGCATTTATCTGTAAGGATACCAGCAATGGCTATACAACAACCGGCAACGCGGCCGGCGAATCCGCGTTTTTCCTCTGGCCCCTGTGCCAAACCCCCCACATGGTCACTCGACGCACTGAAAGACGCACCGCTTGGTCGTTCGCATCGTGCCGCTGTGGGCAAAGACAAATTGAAAGCAGCGATTGAGGGCACGCGCGACGTGCTTGGCATCCCTGCGGATTACAAAATCGGTATCGTTCCCGCGTCTGACACTGGCGCGATGGAAATGGCGATGTGGTCCCTTCTTGGGGAACGCCCTGTGCAGATGGTTGCATGGGAAAGCTTCGGCGCAGGCTGGGTTAGCGATGTTGTTAAGCAGCTGAAAATTGATGCGAGCGAGCATGTCGCGGACTACGGTCACATCATCGACATGACCGCGTTGGATTACGACCAAGACGTTGTGTTCACGTGGAATGGTACAACATCCGGCGTGCGTGTTGCAGGTGATCCGATCCCTGCGAACCGTGCTGGACTGACGATCTGTGACGCGACTTCGGCTGCATTTGCCCAAGACCTTCCTTGGGACAAACTCGACGTTACAACGTTCTCCTGGCAAAAGGTTATGGGTGGCGAAGCGGCGCACGGGATGATCGTTTTGTCCCCGCGTGCTGTTGAACGTCTTGAAAACTACACACCTGCTTGGCCGATGCCGAAGATTTTCCGCATGACCAAAGGCGGTAAGCTGATCGACGGTATCTTCACAGGTGCAACGATCAACACGCCATCCATGCTGTGCGTCGAAGACTACCTGTTCGCATTGAACTGGGCGAAGTCTATCGGTGGTCTGGATGCATTGCGCATGCGCGCCGATGCAAACGCCAACGCGATCTGGAATTTCTGTGCCACGCGCGACTGGATCGACAATCTAGCTGTCGATATGGCGACACGTTCGAACACATCGGTGTGCTTGAAGTTCACTGACCCGCGGATCACAGACGGTGCTGCATTCGCCAAAGCAATTGCCAAGCGGCTTGAGGCCGAAGGTATTGCACTGGATATCGGCGCTTATCGCGATGCGCCTGCGGGCCTTCGTATCTGGTGTGGCGCGACAATCGAGACGTCTGACATCGAAGCGATGTTACCGTGGCTCGATTGGGCGTTCCAAACCGAAATTTCCGTTTAAACATTGCCCTCATCGAGCCTGCTGGCTCTCTTCGCAAAGAAGAGACGTAGGCTCTGATGAGCGCGCCCGAAAGGACATAAAATGCCCAAAGTACTCGTTTCCGACAAACTCTCCGAAACCGCTGTTCAGATTTTCCGTGACCGCGGTATTGAGGTCGATTTCCAACCTGACCTCGGCAAGGATAAAGACAAACTGGCTGAAGTGATCGGCCAATATGATGGTCTTGCAATTCGCTCTGCGACCAAAGTTACCGAAAAAATCCTGAACAATGCGACCAACCTTAAGGTGATTGCGCGTGCGGGTATCGGCACCGACAACATCGACAAAGAAGCCGCGTCCAAGAAAGGTGTGATCGTGATGAACACGCCATTCGGCAACATGATCACAACGGCTGAACACGCCATTGC
>DQCL01000325.1:1698-3523 GCA_003533975.1 Octadecabacter sp.
AAAACCCTCGGCGTTATTGGCGCGGGTAACATCGGCGGGATCGTGTGTGACCGTGCACGCGGTTTGAAAATGAAAGTCGTCGCGTTTGACCCCTACTTGGGCGAGGAAAAAGCCGACAAGATGGGCGTTGAGAAGGTCGAGCTTGATGAGCTGTTCGCGCGTGCTGACTTTATCACGTTGCATGTTCCGTTCACCGATCAGACAGCCAACATCCTTAGCCGCGAAAACATCGCCAAGCTGAAGAAAGGTGTGCGGATTGTGAACTGTGCGCGTGGTGGCTTGGTTGACGAAGAAGCCCTCGCTGATGCATTGAAATCCGGCCACGTTGCTGGCGCGGCATTTGATGTGTTTGCGGTTGAGCCTGCGACAGAGAGCCCGCTGTTTAACCTGCCAAACGTTGTTGTGACCCCCCACCTTGGTGCGGCAACGACCGAAGCACAGGAAAACGTGGCGCTGCAAGTTGCCGAACAGATGTCCGACTACTTGCTGACAGGTGCTGTCACCAACGCGCTGAACATGCCGTCCGTGACTGCCGAAGAAGCCAAGGTTATGACACCGTGGATTTCCCTGTCTGGTCACCTCGGTAACTTTATCGGCCAGATGACAGATGAGCCAATCCAAGCGATCAACATTCTGTTTGACGGTTCCGTGTCCGACATGAACCTCCAAGCGCTGACTGCGGCATGCGTTGCAGGCATCATGAAAAAAGCGAACCCTGATACCAACATGGTTTCCGCCCCCGTGATCGCCAAAGAACGCGGCATTAAGATCAGCACGACAAAGCAGGACAAGACCGGCGCGTTTGACGGTTACATGAAGGTCACTGTGGTTACTGCCAAGCGTGAGCGTTCGGTTGCAGGTACAGTGTTCAGCGATGGCAAGCCGCGTTTCATCCAGATCAAAGGCATCAACATCGACGCCGAGATCGGTGCGCACATGGTTTATACCACCAACGTAGACGTTCCGGGGATTATCGGTACACTTGGCCAATCTATGGGCAAGCATGACGTCAACATCGCGAACTTCACATTGGGTCGCTCTGAAGTGAAGGGTGAGGCGATTGCCTTGCTTTATATTGACGAGGCAATACCAGAAGCAGCGCTCAAAGACCTCGAAGCAACCGGCTTGTTCACACAAGTAAAGCCACTGGCCTTCGACGTTAACTAAATCCAATTGCCCCTGCCCTCGTTTTCTGACGTGTTTGGAAACATTGGGTGGGGGCAATTTCATTCGGGCCCTTTTGCCCCGCTCCAATCACCACAGGCGAAAAGGACGATAGATGTTATATTGTGTCGGCGATGTTCACGGGTTTTCCGGTCAACTTGATCGCGCATTGCAGTTGATCGAAGCAGACGGCGGCGCTGATGCTCCCATCGTTTTCTTGGGCGATTACGTAGATCGCGGCCCTAACGCCAAAGGCACACTCCAAGCATTGATTGACGGGCAAGCAGCGGGTCGCCCATGGACCTGTTTAATCGGCAATCATGACCTCATGTTCTGGCGGTTTGTTACCAGTGGCATCACCCAAGATGCGCATATCGCGTCCGGAAAAGGGTGGCTGCACCATCGGCTGGGCGGCAATAACACGTTAGCTTCCTACATTGGCGCGGACGACTTGCAGGCCGCGACTGGACTTGAAGACTTCGCAACTGACGGCTTGGACCCGACGCCAATGGATGCGATGAATTCCTTACAAGATTTGGCCCGAAACGCTGTTCCGCAAGACCACCTTGATTGGATCGCCGAACAGCCGCGCCTTTACGAAACGCACGACCATACCTTTGTTCATGCAGGTCTGCGTGTTGGCGTTCCGCTGGATGAGCAA
>DQCL01000144.1:0-1286 GCA_003533975.1 Octadecabacter sp.
GTTTCGAGCGACGTATTCGTAAGCGTTTGCAGCGCCTTACGCGACGAAGGTCCAGCAATGTTAAAGCCACACCAAGCGTCCGTTTTGCTTTCAAATGTAACATCATCGGGCATCGGGACCATTTTCCAGAAGCGTTGGTGATAGCGTTCAGCCATACCCGACCCGATGATCCAGAACTCATCCTCATCCATGCGCGTGACGGTGAAGTCACCCGCAATACCACCATTCACCCCGATCAGCGGAGTGAGACACGATCGACCGACGGATTTGGGCATGTTGTTGGCGAACACCGCGTTCAACCAACCCTCGGCCCCAGAACCGGCAACGCGGTATTTGGCGAAGTTCGAAATATCAATAACACCAACGGCTTGCCGCAGCATCCTCACCTCACGACCAACGCTTTCGAACCAAGGTTGGCGGGTAAATCCGGCACTCTCTGGGGTGTCCGCATCGAAATACAGCGCGTGCTCCCAGCCGTAATTTAGCCCGAACACAGCCCCCATTTCCTTTTGCTGTTCATAGACAGACCGCACCCGCACAGGCCGACCCGCGTCGCGCTCTTCATGGGGGAAATGGATCTTGAAACGGTTTGCATACTGATCCCCGACCCGCGCTTTGGTGAATTTTGCATCGGCCCATTTACCAAATCTTGAAACATCCCAGCTAAACATGTCGTAGGAAGATTCGCCCTTGGTGATCCATTCGGCAGCCATAAGGCCCATTCCACCCGATTGAGAGAACCCCGGAATAATTCCGTTACAACAGAAGTAGTTAGACAGATCGGGATGCGGCCCAAACAAGACGTTGGAATCCGGCGACCAAATCATCGGGCCATTGATAACCCGCTTGATCCCCGCCTCACCAACCGCTGGCACACGATCAATCGCGCGCATCATATTGTCTTCGATGCGTTCCAGATCATCGGCAAACAACTCATGTCCGAACCCTTGCGGCGTTCCGTCTTCCGCCCAGAACTGCACGTTCTTTTCATAGGCCCCAACGAGCAATCCTTGCCCTTCTTGGCGCAGATAGTACTCACCGTCACGATCCGCGACAGAGGGCAAACGACGGCCCAAGTTAGCGATTTCAGCGATGGTTTCCGTGACGAAATACTGATGCTCTGTCGGAAGCAGCGGCAGTTCGATTCCCGCCAATTTACCGACTTCACGGCCCCAAAGTCCCGCTGCGTTAATCACCCACTCCGTTGCGATGTTTCCTTTAGGGGTTTCAACAATCCATGTTCCATCGGGTTGCTGCACCGTCGCCGTAACCGGACAAAACCGTAT
>DQCL01000144.1:1332-3155 GCA_003533975.1 Octadecabacter sp.
CAGCGAATGCCATCGTAGTTGACCATCGGGTGCAATGCTTCCGCTTCCGCGCGGCTGACCTCATGGAAATTCATCCCGTAAAACTTGGCCTTTGCCGCCTGTAGGCGCAGCTGGTGTTCACGTTCTTCGGTTTGCGCCAGATACAGCGAGCCGGGTTGAAACACGCCGCAGGATTGGCCCGTCTCTGCCTCAAGCTCATTATAGAGGTTCATGGTATAGTGCTGAATACGCGAGATATTTGTGCTGTCATGCAGCCCGTGGATATTCGCCGCCGCGTGCCATGTTGACCCTGATGTTAGCTCATCACGCTCCAACAGAACAACGTCACTCCAGCCGAGTTTCGCCAGATGGTACAGAATGGAGCAACCGATAACCCCGCCCCCGATCACGACTGCTTGGGCATGTGTTCTCATTATCTTTCCTCAAACTCTGCGATATCGCTGACCTTGCTTAGGTCGAAATTTGCATGGGCGCGCGCGCCGAACTGGCACCCATAACCGATGTTATTGTCTTCAATTGAAAGTCCCGTGTCTTCGAACGTAAAGACCAGACGGCAAGGCTCGTCGCTCCCCTCAAGAATTGCATCATGAATATAGGTCCGCTCATTGGCTCGGCGTGCAAACCCTTGGAAGAATGCGAAATGATAAGTAGGCCCAACGACAAATTCGAAGCGGACATAGATGAGGTCAGGGGAAACGGAGACGACATTGGCGTCCCCTCCATTGAACGCGACTTCATAGCGTGGCGCCCACATCGTATTGACCCAGTTGCCGCCCGTGAAATACCGCCCCGTCACCGACGAGTTAACCTGCGGTTCTGTTACAGGGTCTAGCAGTTCAACAACCGAGGACTGTAATGGCGTCAATTGCGCGGCAAATTCAGTGGTATCGTTCACCCAGTAGCCATCAAGTTGCCCGTCTATGACCTCAAAGAAAAATGTTCCCGTTGTTTCGCCGTCTACGTGTTCGCTTAGCGTTATAACGTCTTGGCCAAACACCTCGCCCGTCAACTCCAACCACCCGTCGCGCCCTGCATAGCGGTAGCGCCCAACCAAGCCATCGCCGTCGCGTGTGAGCTCAGCTTCAATGTCATAAGGTCCGATGCTACCATCAAATGTGACGGGATTTGCCTGTATCGCTGCGCCCCAAAGAGCGGCGAATGCTGTGAGTAGAACAAGTCTCATTAATGCCTCCTGCGCTTACTGTGAAACCCCATTCTAGCGATCATTTGCCGTAAGGCGACACATCCTGTCGCGAACGGACTTCCAATAGGTAACGATCAAAAATACGCTACCCCTAACGAAGGAGCTTCACATGAAAACCACCACCCGCGTTGTAGTCATCGGCGGAGGCGTTGTCGGCGCATCTGTTTTGTATCACCTGACCAAACTGGGGTGGTCCGATGTGATGTTGTTAGAGCGCTCGGAACTGACGAGTGGGTCCACGTGGCATGCCGCGGGCGGGTTTCATACGCTGAACGGCGACACCAACATGGCGGCTTTGCAGGGCTACACCATCAAGCTTTACAAAGAGTTAGAAGAAATTACGGGCATGTCCTGCGGGCTGCACCACGTTGGTGGTGTGACTCTGGCGGATAACCAAGACCGATTTGACATGCTCGTCGCGGAACGCGCCAAGCACCGTTATATGGGACTTGAGACCGAGATCGTCGGCCCAGAAGAAATCGCCAAGATCGCGCCGGTCACCAATCTGGATGGTATCATTGGTGGGCTTTACGACCCGCTGGATGGCCACCTTGACCCAAGTGGCACGACGCACGCCTACGCCAAGGCAGCACGTATGGGCGGCGCTGAGATTGTCACG
>DQCL01000263.1 GCA_003533975.1 Octadecabacter sp.
AAGGTAATTGTCCACAGGCCCTAGTTCCCAAGTTTTGGAAAGTTGGGGCGATCTTCGCCATAGTGCAATGCCAGATAGTCCAGAATTATAGTCCTGTCAGGCTCTTCGATTTCGTCCATTTCTTGTTCCTCGACCATCCAGACCAACACTTCTTCCCAATGCGATCGGGTCAGACCCTGCTGGGCAACGATGCGTTCAGAATGGCAAGCGGTACATGTGTAGAAGGTTTCTTCGACCCCGGACGCAAGGAAAAGAATGCCGAACTCCGGCAGTTCGCTGTCTGCGGCTGTTCCGTCGCCAGCGGGTTCAGACGACGATACCGCACCAGCGCGAACATCTGACTGCAAACTCAGATAGGCCAAAAGGTCCAGTCTGTCAGCCGGGTTCTTTACACCGGCAAAACTCATTCTTGTGCCCTTTACCGCGGCTCTTGGTCTCTCCAAAAACGCATCCAGACGGCCCAACGTCCACGTGCCCCCGAATTCTGTAAGCGCCTTCGAGAACTTGAAACCATCTGCTTCTGCGACAGGCTGCCCGACAATGCCGTAGAGGTTTGGGCCAACTTTGTTTTTGCCGTCTTTTTCAATCGTGTGACAGGCTTTGCATTTACTGAAAACGCGCTCGCCCTTTGCGATATCCGCGCTATCGAGTTCATCCAGCAGCGTCTCCTGCGCAAACCCGGCTGACACAAGCGTGCTAAAAGCCAAAGCAGTTAGTGAGCCAATAACATGGGGCTTCATTCATTTCTCCCTTGAACAAAAGGGCAACCAATTTTTGGTTGCCCTGGAATTTTCTTATTATGGCGGATTAGCTTGCGCGAACACCAACACGGTGCATCGTGTTGTTCAGATACCCTTTCGGGTTCCAGTCAATCGCGAAGGGTTGCATAACGCCGTCGCTGTCTGTGGCCCGCGCCCAGATTTCGTAATATCCGACTTTTGCAAATTTGGCCGTCGTGCGCCAGTTTTGCCATGCACCTGAATTGACCGGAGCGTCCAGTTCCGCGGTCTGCCAGGTGGCTCCGAAATCAAGCGACACTTCCAGTTTGGTTACAGTGCGATCCCCAGCCCAGGCGTGACCACGGACCTCGGATTCCAACCCGATGCTCGCGTTGTTGGCTGGGAAAGTGACCAGAGATTTCACCGGCATCCGCTCGATAATCACGAAATCCTCGGTCGCAACTTCTTCTCCTGCTGAGACTTTGCGATTGGGAACGCGATAGGCTGTGCCGGTCATCTTGGGGCCATCGTGAACAACATCGCGAAGCTGTATGCGCTTCAGCCATTTCTGGGCTGTGGACGCTGGCCAGCCCGGCACAACAAGCCGCAACGGGGCACCGTTCATCGGATGCAATGGCGCGCCGTTCATCTCGAAAGCGATTAAGATATTGTCCGTCATTGCCTTTTCGATGGGAACACCGCGAGATAAGGAGAGCTTGCCTTCTTTTCCCGACAGATGCGTGTCCGCGCCAGTATGTGCAGTGTACACAACGTTTGACTGCACCCCTGCTTTTTCCAGAACATCTTTAAGCCGGACACCAGTCCATTCCGAACAGGCGACGGCACCGTACGTCCATTGGTTGCCTTTCGCTGGTGGATTGAAAAACCCACGCCCGTTGCCGCCGCATTCCAGGGTCAGGGCCATGGTCACAACTTCGAACTGACTACGAAGATCCGCAATTGTTAGGGTCATTGGATTGTCTACGAAACCGTCAATTGTCAGTTCCCAAGTGGCCGGATCGACTTCTGTTGGTGGAATACCATTGTTGCGGACAAAGTGGCGGGATGTGGGTGTTATTGCCTCATCAAGAAGTTCCGGTGGCGTTTCCGCGTTCACAGGACGGTCATTCAGCAAGGTTAGCCCATCTTTGCCCACCAGAACGTTGTCAGCCGCCACCGCGGCCGGCACAAATCCGATCGGAATGTTGCGGTGGAAAGGAATAGATGTACCAACCATAGCTGCCATCGTCGCCAATCCGGTCCGCTTCAGGAAACCTCTGCGGTCTGAATTTGCCACACGACCAAAGAACTCTTTGTCAGCAGTCTCTGGGTCATCGGCAAAAAAGCTGTAAACGTCGTGTTTGCTGTCATCTTTTGGTGACATATAATTTCCTCCCTGTTTGTGTTAGTCACCACCAAGGCGATGAACATTACTATATTGACGTGCGGGAACGGCAATTTATTCCACAAAACCCTCAGAAAGGCGAAACGTGTAATTAAAGTCAGATTTCGTGCGCCTGTAGTCATTGACGCAGAGACGCAGATCGAGGCAAATGACCGCTATCCGTCCAAGGTGACGAAATGGTATGTCTGCTATGGGCTGTAAGCGACCATTGGCCGGTCAGAGATAAATGGCAGCAAAGTCCGCGTTGTGGTCATTCGACGCTTTAAACTGCCGAAAATGACCAACGGAAATCGTCAGATGACGGCTATGAGCCCAAAGTGCAGGATGCTGCATGACTGACAGACGTCCGCTCTTGGAAGGTCTTCCAGCTATGGACGGACGCCTTATGCTCGGATCTCGCTAGTCAGAAAAGCACAGTTTATTTCCATCAAGATCTCGTACATATGCAGAGAACTTTGGCCCACGCTGACTTGGTGCGCCCTCACAGGAGCCGCCGAGTTCAATGGCAAGAGCATGCAGCCTTTTGACGTCGCCTTGGGTTCCAACACAAAAGCCAACCATCGTGCCATTGCCATTGGTGGCTGGCTTTGTGTCAAAGGGTATCGCTGTTGCGAAGGCAAAATCCTCTCCGAGCCAATAAGTCATTCTGTCTGAGGGCAAAACGCACTGGAGCCCCGACTGCGTAAAAAGAGCGCCGTAGAAAGTTTTCGAGGCGTCCATGTCGTTTGTTCCGACAACAAAGTAATTCATTTTCATATTTTGCTCTCCTGTAGGCATATTTCGTACCACCTGGCATCGGCTAGTTATACTAGGTTGATGGGATGAGGATCAGATGGTGATATTCGTTTGGTCATCGTGTCCTCCAACTCATATTGATTAATATGACATTTTATGTCCTATTAGTTTAATGGCACGAACAAATGCGCATGACAGGCTGAGACGAATGGACATGCTGGCTGTGCAGCTAAAGCAGGACACGCATTGCACGGTCAAAGATCTTGCGCTTCAACACGGTGTCAGCACGCGTACGATTTCGCGGGATCTGTCGCTCATGCGGGAACAAGGTATGCAGATCGACGCCGATCGAGGGCGCGGCGGAGGCGTGCGTCTTGACCGGAATTGGGGCGTCGGCAGGATGAATTTGGCTTATGCTGAAGCGGTCGATCTTCTCATTAGCATCGCGGTCGCAGAGCAAATGAACTCACCAATGTTCTTGGCAAACCTGCGGTCCGTTCGGCGGCAATTGGTGGCCTCTTTTTCGCCGGAGAAACGCAATAAGGTGAACCGCCTTAATTCGCGCATAATGATTGGTGTCACCGCGTCAACTTACGTTCAGGCGAATGCCAACACTCCGCCAAAACGGGTCGTACAGGCTTTGCATCAGGCGTTTGTTACGCAGGAGTTGTTGGAGATACGATACCAAAGAGAGGATGGCGAAACGTCCGAACGGCATATCGAACCCCACTACCTTTTGCTGAAATATCCCATTTGGTACGTCGTTGCCTTTGACCATCTTAGGAAGTGCCCAAGGACCTTTCGTTGTGATCGAATGCTAGCTGCCAAAATGACTGGAACTCACTTTCAACTGTTGCCAAAGGAAGAGTTCGGACCATCTTTGCTCGACGAAGTTCTATCAATGTGATCGCAGCATAGATATTGCCGTAGCCGGTCATTGGTATGCCGATAAGCAACGACTGCTTTTTCCGCGTTGTGGTCATTCGACGCTTTAAACCGCCGAAAATGACCAACGGAAATCGTCAGATGACGGCTATGAGCCCTCTTTGACCAATGCTGCGGGTTGGAAGAATGTCTGTTCTGCTAATAGGCCCCATATTTAGGGTAATATTTTTGGTGCCTACATATTGGATTTGGTCAAGTCTATATATCCAAGACGATGTCTGTATTAGGCACAGAACAACAAGCAAGTGTTTCTTTCTGATTTGCCGAAGATGCTTCTTCGCGGAGGTCGACAGCCTGACCGTTTATGATAGCTGCTCGGCAAGAACCACACAGTCCGGCGCGGCAATGCGATGACGGCAGTAATCCATTTGCTTCGGCAAGGTCGAGAAGAGTACCGTCAGATGCGCGCCAGATCGCTTCTTTTCCAGAACGCTCAAAACGCACGCGAAACGGACCTGCAAGTTCTGGGGTGTTGAGTTCTGTCGATATGTCAGATGATACGAAAGTTTCTGATGCAATTCGATCATCGGGAACGCCTGCTGCACGCAGGGATGTTGTCGCCGCTTCATTGAAGCCGATTGGCCCACATATGATGACAAAGCTATGCGCTTCTGCTGCGTCCTGTGCGATGGCCGCTAGGTCCGGTCGCCCTGCTCCATCGGAGCCGGTAGTATAAAGTTCGGCACGAATGTTCGCTGTATTTTGTGCCGTAACTTCAACCTCATTCCAGAGAGCAGGCTTTGCTTCGCGCGATACGTGAACGAACAGGGCAGGCCGCCCTGCAAGGACCGGTATCATGGCGGCGGCTGGAGTGATGCCTATGCCTGCAGTAAGGAACAGAACCGACGGTGCATCATTGTCGAGGGTCATGTCCCCTAAAGGACCGCTCATCAGAACGGTGGCGCCTTCCGATAGTTCATGAATGGCGCGAGAGCCTGGGCCGCTGTCACGTTTGATCGTGACCCGTAAAGTGCCTGTCTCAGTGTTGTACCCGGAAACTGTGTAGGCGCGCCATGTCCCGTCATTGGTCAAGCTGTGCAGGCGGATATGCTGTCCCGGTTCATAATTGCCCCATGCCCCTAGCGTGGCAAGACGATCATTGAGGTGAAGAGAGCGCACGCCCGAGACCTCTTCGATAATTTTCTCAATAATTGCCAGACGCGGCCAGTCGACGATTTTGGGAGCAGTAGCCTGATCGGCCGCAGACCGGAGAGCTTCGGAAGGTGTCGTGCCAGCAAGCGAAATACTATCTCGGGACGCGATCTTGCCTCCAGTGGCGACGCGCGCGTAGACACCGCAGTATGCGTGACCGAAGTGGCGCATCAACAGTGCCGGAATGTTTGCTCCGATTATGCCGGTGCCTGGTTCCACAGAAGTTGCACGACAACGATCTATGGGACGCACAATATCCAGAACAGCATCGCCGATGCTAACACGGCACCCGACCCACGAGAACTCGCTCCACGGCGCGGCCTCGATCAACAGGTTGCCGCGAAAACGCTCTGGATCGACAGAGACCCCTGTCGAACTTTCGATAGCCCGAACGGTCGCGAGATTGATAATGGACAGCGACGCATCCTCGTGATCCCAGTACCCGATTTTCGCACGGGCGAGAACCACATCTTCGCCATTGATCGCGGCCGTTCCGCCCTCGAATACTTGGCGTGACGTTCCATCGCGCAATTGAAGGGTGACACCGTTCTCGTTCGCGGTGGCTTGCATCCCTGCGAGAAGGGGACGGATTGTCAACCGCTCGAACGTTGAGCAGGGTACCCAAAGCCCATCTTCGGGCGCGCTTTGCCCCGACGATATGAAGGCCCACATACGGTCTAGCGGCAAACCGCGTCCCTTTATCAATTCGACGGTATCAAGTGACGCTCCTGAAAAACTCTTTACCGGGTATCGCACAATCGAGGCAAGCTGCGCGATGGGAGCCTCAATCCCGATCATGCCAGAGCCTCTGACACGATTATGAGCGGGCGCGCGTCGGCAGGCATTTTCATTGCGATCATTCCGGCATGACCCGCCGCGCCTGACGGTGTGCTTGTGATGCCGTGTTCGGCAAGCAGGGCTGTCGCGGCTTTTGCCTCAGCGTCAGACACCTCGACGAAGTGATTGGCAATCTCACGCAGTACATGGAAGGCGAGCAATGATGGCTCTTTGCAGTCTAGCCGTCCCATATTTGAGACAGGCCCATCCGCTCGGGTTAGCTTAGAGGCCCTGATGCTTGCCTTGAGACAAGCTGCGCGATCCGGCTCAACGACAATAATCTCGGGCTGGACATCCCAGAGGCGGCGGATTGCACCTGCGACACCTGCCGCCAGGCCACCCACGCCCGCCTGCAGTGCCACATGGGTCGGCCAACCGCCAAGTTTGCGAAAATTGTCCGCCATTTCCTGCGCCATCACGCCATAGCCCTGCATGACGCGGGCAGGAAAGGCTGTGTAACCCGGCCATGACGAGTCCGCAGCAAGATACCATCCCTCCTGCTGGGACAGCGTTATGGCATGTGCCATTGCGTCTTCGTAGACTGCACCATGGCGCACGACAGTCGCACCTTTGTCTCGCAGGCGATCTGCAAAACTGTCGGGCACTGTATCAGCCAGTACAACCGTTGCCTGCGCCCCAAATATCCGTGCGCCTGCCGCTATCGACAATCCATGATTGCCCGCAGAGGCACAGCATACTGTAATTTTTGTGGAAGTATCACTGGTCGTTTCATCCGTAAGCGCAGCGCCGTCCCGCGCTGTGATAGAACGCACAAGATCTGCAACAGCGTAGACGCCGCCAAGTGCTTTGAATGAACCCAGCCCCATGCGCCGTGTTTCGTCCTTAGCCTGAAGATCAGACCATCCAAGTGATGCAGCGAGTGCAGGAAAGTTTCGGACGGGTGTTGGCTCGTACGCCGGGCACCACGAAAGCAGTGCCAGGGCATCGGATGGATCAGCGAGGAAAGCGGGGGGTTCGAAGGTGTCATACATTTTTCTAGGGTTGCAGTAATCATTGCGGCTGTCTTTACATAAAACGTAACTTTCTTGTCATAATCTTGCAATAAATGGCGTTTCCTGTAGGTATCAGCGCATGAAAAATGACCAATATATTGATGCAACGGACCGTGAGCTTCTGGCGCTCATTCAAAATGATGCACGCACAAGTCTCGACGTGCTTGCACATGCGATTGACGCGTCACCTGCCACGGTTCAGCGGCGATTGAAGCGGATGCGTGAAAACGGTGTCATAGACCGCGAGATTGCTGTGCTGAGTCCCCGCGCTGTCGGGATTCCGATGTTCTTCTTAGTTCTTGTCGAGCTGGAGCGTGAGCGTGGTTCCGATCTTGATGATTTCCGCCGCACACTGCGAGACGAGCCAGCTGTTCAGCAGGCTTACTACATTACCGGCGAAGCTGACTTCGCTTTGGTATGCGCCGCACCAGATATGGATGCCTTTGAAGACCTCACCCGCCGTTTGTTTATGGATCGGCCCAACGTGCGCCGTTTTCGGACATCTGTCGTTATGGATCGAACAAAAGTAGGCTTGGATGTACCGGTCAACGCCAAGTGAACAAGGTTTGACTAAAGCCAGTCACCCCGTCGACCTTTTGAGTTGAGGCCTATCGATAAACAGACATCCGATGGGCAACCATCAGGGTCTGTTTTGTCCCGCTAAGCCGCCATTCGGGCGGAAACCAAAGCTAACAACATGACCGAAATACTCGGATGGCTGCTCTGAGCCCATTCTCCGGTTTTCAGCAACACGTTGAATGTCCGCTCTCCAAGGACTTGGTTGGGCCGGAAGTGACGGTCAAGGCGCTACGTGCCGCTTACTTGGGAATTGGAAACTCTACATCGCGTGAGCGGCAAAAGCCAGCCAGGGTAAAACAAATCTACCTTTCCAAAAAATTCTACAAATTTTCTCGGACGACCGAATAACCATTTCCGACCCTAACACGTGGATGGGCCGGTGGGTGGGGTGCCCTGTCTTGTCAAGTCCGCGAGTCAGGCAGTATCAATCAGCCAAGGGGCCACTCTTGCTTGTCTTGCTTGCTGCTTGGATAAATCTTTCTTAGAATATCATGGCTGCCTTAACGATGCATTGACGGCGGGCAGAAAAGCATCTTCGCCAGTAGGGTCGCTAGCCGACGTCCCATTGCCACCGGCTGAAAAAGTAATCGGCTGCAGCAATAAACATACTTTTTTTTGGAATAACGCACAAAAAAACGCACAAATAGCATCACAAACAGACACTAAATGCAGTCTAAACTATTGATTTTATTGGTAGCGGAGGAGGGACTTGAACCCCCGACACGCGGATTATGATAATACTTACCAACTATAATTACAGATAGTTACATGATAGTGTAGATATTTGTGTATAACTTCTGAAACTAGTGATCTGCGATGCACCTCAAGCTACTGAAAGATAACAAGAAATCCCTACTTTGATAGCTCTCATCATTGTTCCGCTCGTTTGACAGGAGGAGTTCCGATCATCGAAAGCGGACATTGGATTTGGATGCTGTCAAATTCTGCAATGCGGGACTTTTGAGACAATCGCTGATTTGGCACCAAAGGCCGGTGTTGGCTCTTCGCTACATTGGCGGCGTCGGCAGGTCTAAAATCAGCCGTCACTGCTTGGGCCTAGTTTGCCGAGATGCCGCATGAAAATCCGCCGTTCATGCGCAGCGCAGCGAAAATAGACACTTAGGAGACCGGGTCGCAGGACAAAGCGGCCGCCCGGCACGGAGTGAAAACGTGAAGCGCGTCTTTCGGGGGTTTTTGTTGGGTGGGTTAAGAGTTGGGTGGTGGATCTTGAAACTGTACACTCTTTAACATCCTTAAAGAATTTTGGGCGTTGTTTTAACATCCTTAATGTGTGGTTTTTGGCAACTTTTCTGTCGAAAACCGTGGAGCTTGAGCCACAACGTCAAGATGACTAGCTGCCGTTTTGAGTTAGGGAATGGGTTAATTATTTTTTACGATTTTCGGAATTCTATTTCGGAAAATGAAAATATAGAACAATCTCTGCTATTTCCAATACAACCACCGGTAACTACAGTGACCGTGAATTTAACACAGGACAATCCACATGCGTTTTTTTCTGGCCGTGATTTTAGCAAGCCTTTCAAGTACGGCTTTTGCCGAAGATTTTTACACCACAGCGCCGGTGGTTGCTGCGACGGTTTACGCGGATTTGGCAAGGGTCAAACGGCGGATCACGATTGATGCCCCCGCAGGGGATCATCAGATTTTTCTACCTGTTATATTTGATGGTATACTCATCGTTCCAAGAATCGAAATCTCGCAGAACGCGATGATTAACGATGTAAACTTTGTCGAGAACCGATCCGCAAACTCGCGCTTATTCTTTTCGCCGCTTCAAGAAAAGAGTTGGGAAAATCTGGAGTCGGTAAAAGATGAAATCGAGGCGCTGCAAGATAAAATCGCTTTGGCAAAATCAGCGATGGATGCCCGCGAAACGCGGCGCAAGTTCTTGTCAAAGATCAGCCCGCCGACCGACGTCATTGCATCAGTGGATGACCTAAGCAAAATGGCAGTTTTGGTCGAAGAGCAAACAGCGGCGATATCGCTTGAGATTGATCAGGACAGACGCGAGATTCGCGTGCTGGAAAATGAGTTGGATGACGCCACCCAAAAGAGGGACGCGGCAAAGCGCGAATTCGAACGACTTTCACCACCCGAGGACATTGAAATGATGTTAGGCATTTCTGTTTCTGTCGCATCCGCCAGCCCCATCATCCTGGAGTTCGACAGTTTCGCCAAGGCTAGTTGGGAGATGTCATATGAATTCGATCTGATCGAAAGAGATACACCACGCGTGCGCGTGGGCCGAAGGATATTTGTCGGAAACTATTCAGGAGAAGTCTGGTCGGACGTCGATCTGACGCTATCCACGCTAGAAGTTGAAACGTCAATTTCACCGTACAGCGCATATTCACGCAAGGCATCAATCGCTCCGATAGTTGAGGAACCACCTGAAAGCGAATTGGGGAGCATGGAAGCACCAATGATGGCTGCTGCAGTAATGGTTGAAGAAGCCTCTTCTAGCTTTGCTGGGGCAGAATTTGACGGATCGGTGATCGAGTATATTCACCCCACAAAGGTCAGCATCTTTGACGAAGAGGCGTGGTTCTTAACCCTGCCCCCGCTTTCGTTTGACGCAGAAACGTTGATACACGCTGTCCCAAGGAGCGATGATACAGCATTCCTGATGGCAAGATTCATCAATTCAAGCGCGGAAATTCTGCTGCCCGGCTTGGCGAATTTTTATAGAAACGGAATTTTCATTGGCCGCGAAGAGATCGACACCGTTCCAGCCCGGTCCGAAGCTACATTGGCGTTTGGGCCAATTCGGGGTCTCCGCCTGAGTCGCGTTCTCGAACGCAATAACACTGGCGACACCGGATTCATCAGCAAGTCAAACACGCGAAATCAATCCGTTCGCCTGACAGTTGAAAACCTGACGACCCAGCCGCAGAATGTTCGCACGTTTTACGCGCTGCCCTATTCGGAACAGGACGATCTGAATGTCGCTTACAAATCAACACCTGCGCCTGACGAGATGGATGTCGACGACAAGCGTGGTGTGAACGCTTGGGATCTGGAAATACAACCCGGCGAGACGAAAGAAATTGCACTCGACTTTTCGCTCGACTGGCCAGAGGGATGGAAGCTGAGCTGGCGACCCTAGCAATGGCATAAATCATAAACCGCCGCCCGCTTGCACCTGACGCCCTCAGCCGTATTGCGGACCACAAGATCAACAGGTTTGATGAGCTGCTGCCAAGGAGTTATAAGGGGTAAAAGGGGCGCTAACCCGCTAGAATCGCAGCATTCTCCTCGCGCGATAAGGGCGGGTTCGCCGGACGCTTACGGTCCGCTTCGTCCGCGACCCGGTCATCCAACACCCTGCTTGAACAACAACACGGCTAATGGCTGGTTTTGGGCAAAAATTCGCAACCGCAGAAATTCGCCAACCCTTTATCGTCAGCTTCGGACGGACGGCAGGTTTGCGCCACTTGTGGCCGTTAGTGCGCCGCACAGCATCGGTCGAAGTGAGCTCGAAGTTGCCATTCGCTGCGGGTTGCACCAAGGTCTGCCAAGCGGACAAAGCTGCCGTTTACTTATTTACCCAAGTAGTAAAAGTTGGCTTTTGCCAACCTTGAAAATGATCAATTTTCTGTGAAACCGTTGATATTTTAAAATCTTCGTTTTAGATATATATTATGGGACGTCCTAGATCATATAATCGCGCTGAAATTGTCGAAAAAGCTGTCATACTTTTTCGACAAAACGGCTATAAAGCCGTATCCATTGGAAACATCGTAGAAGCGACCGGCATGAATACCGCGAGTATGTACAAGGAATTTGGGGACAAGAACGGATTGTTCGTAGAAGCCCTTAACCTTTACAGAGGGTATCTGGAATCAACACGCGCACAACTTCTCATAGATCAGCCAAATATTTCCGGAATTGAGCAGTTTTTGAAAAGTGTTGTAGAGGAAGCCTCAGGCGATGCGTATCATGGCTGCTTGATCATGAACCATTTGACGCAGAAGAATCTGATTAGTCATGAAGCTGAAGAAATCATAGGGGCATTTTGCGAAGGTTTAGAGGCCCTTCTCGAATCTGCGCTGAAAAATGCGCGGGCACAGGGCGAAATTCCAGCTGAGAAAGATCCCGCCAGCTTGGCAAAATTTTTCGCGTGCCTTGTACATGGGTTTATTCTTTATGGACGTCATGAAAACAAAAAGAATGGTTTTTCAGCAGTTTACGAAACAGCCATGGAAGTTCTTCATTAACCGTATCCGGACTAAAGTTTTTAGATTGACCATTTTAGAATAATCGTTTTATAAAGGTATCGTCATATAATTGATGAAACCGATACAACGATGTCGGTCAGTAAATTGAACCAGGAGAGTGTTATGTCTAATTTTGATACTGCGATGAACTTTTTCGATGCATGTGAAACCGGCAAGGGTTGGAATGCTTGCAAGGAATTCTGTAGCGATGGGGCAACGTTTTCTGCTCAGGCTGATGCCTTGGGTGAGATCACTACCGTTGAAGCATATTCAGAATGGATGAAGGGGTTTTTGGTGCCAGTGCCAAACGGAAAGTATGAGATCAAATCATTCGCCGAAGACAACGCGCGTGGCAATGTGACAGCAGTCGCAATCTTTCATGGCACACATTCAGTCGACGCCGGAAACGGTGCGCCGACCGGAAAAACTATCGCTGCGGATTACGTGTATGTGATGGATTTCACTGACGGTAAAATCAGCCACATGAACAAAATCTGGAACGATTTGCATTCACTGAAACAGCTGGGCTGGGCATAAATCATTAACAATTCATGGAAAGTCGCCGACACGTAATGTCGGCGACTTCTACCTGTTCGAAACGAATAAAGTCGTCTACCGTGAATTCACAGTTTCGGTTCAAAAATGCAAAAAAAGTGTGACAGGTTTTTGGCAGTTTGGGCTCATTCCTGCCATTCGCTGCAAAATGCACCAATGGCCGTTGTGCGGACAAAGTGAACTTTCGCTGCATGTGCGCCAATGTCCGGTCTGGTGAACCGTTCAACAAACGGTGATTTTAGGCAGACCTATGCGGGAGTGGCGAAGGTTTGGTTTGAGCCTAGCGTTTTGCTAAATCTCTCAATCAAATCGCCTTTTGGTTCACCCGCTTCGACAACTCGGCAGCGCTTTCTTTCCGCTCGCTGTAACGGTCGAGCAGGTAAGCCTTGTTGTCACGGGTGAGCAGCGTGAACTTCATCAGCTCTTCCATGACATCAACCATCCTGTCGTAGAACGGCGAGGGTTTCATGCGGTCCGCGTCGTCGAATTCCAGAAACGCCTTCGGGGTGGAAGACTGGTTCGGAATGGTCAGCAGGCGCATCCAGCGACCGAGGATGCGGAGCTGGTTCACAGCGTTGAAGCTTTGAGAGCCGCCACTGACCTGCATGACGGCCAGCGTCTTGCCTTGCGTCGGTCGCACGCCGCCGAGTGAAAGCGGTATCCAGTCGATCTGAGTTTTCATGATGCCGGTCATCGCGCCG
>DQCL01000006.1:0-965 GCA_003533975.1 Octadecabacter sp.
TCAATAAACGCCTTCTCAACGACGAAATGTTTAGGCTCAGAATTGGCACCTTCCTCCAATCCGTGATCTTCACACAGTCCCATGATGTCTTTGTTTAGCGCGAGATTGCCGCAGATCATCACGCGGTCGGTTGCGGCATCCCAAGCCGGAGTGCCAAGAGCCTCAAACACCCGTCCGTCGCGAATGTGATCGCTGATCCGTCCCTCGATGGCTGAGGGTTCCCTTGTTGTCGTTGGGTAGTACTTAAGCTTGTCACCGACAAGTTCGCCGATCAGCGGATCGTTGGGCAGCGCTTCGACAATACCTTGACCATAAGCAAGTTCAGCATTGGTGCGACAGGTGTGGGCCAGGATCACTTCATCATAGCTTTCCCACGTTTCGGGGTCACGCAGAAGCGAAGCGAACGGGGCAACGCCCGTACCTGTACAGATCATCCAAAGCCGCTTGCCGGGCAACAACGCATCAAGCACCAATGTGCCAACAGGTTTGGGGCGCAAGATAATCTCATCGCCGGACTTGATGTTTTGCAAACGCGATGTCAGCGGACCATCCGGTACTTTGATGGAATAGAACTCAAGCTCGTCATCCCAAGAGGGCGAAGCAATTGAGTAAGCGCGCAAAAGCGGTTTTCCATCGTCCTTAAGCAATCCGATCATCACGAATTCACCTGAGCGGAAGCGCAGTGACTGAGGCCGCGCCACACGAAAGGAAAAGAGCGTATCGGTCCAATGCTTCACAGACTGCACAACTTGCGCGTCCGGCATGATTTTGGCCGGAGCCGTTGTTTGAACGTTCATAAAGAGTCCTTTCAGGCAGCCTGTTCGGCGGCACTTTCTGAGAAATGGGTTTCTAGCTTGTTTTCGGCGCCGTCCATGTCGTCTGCATTTGGCAGTGGGTCGCCAGCCTCGGTGATCACGGGCCAGATTTGGGAGTATTTGGTGTTGAATTCGACCCATTTTTCCATG
>DQCL01000006.1:1030-3217 GCA_003533975.1 Octadecabacter sp.
GTTCTCGCCTTCGTAAAAGCAATCAACAGGGCAGACGGACACGCAGTCGGTGTATTTACAGGCGATACAGTTATCTGTGACGACAAAGGTCATATGGCTTTCTCCGAATCTTTTTTTCCGGTTTGCCGCAGCGCTGCGGCGCTGTCCGTAAACAAATTGCTATTGGGCGATTCTGCATTGCGGCACAGTGATCGAAATACGGAGGATAAAGATGATACACACGCTTTCTGCCACACCCGATGCGCGCAATCTGACAGTGCTTTGGGACAGTGGAGAGACATCAGAGCTGCCTGCAGACGTCTTGCGCCGCGAAGCACGAGACGCCGATTCGCGCCGTGAAGTCATTGTTACCGGCAAGATAAGCGTCGCCCCCGATCTGACCATCACCGGACTATTCCAGGTGGGTAGCGTTGGCATCAACGTCCACTTTTCAGACGGACATGCGCGCGCGATCTATCCGTTTCCGTATCTTCGCGAACTTTCCGACAGGTTTGGAAACTAATTGACAGTGCCAGTGCTGCAGTGCGGCGCAGACTGAAAAAAACGGCGAGACTGCCAGGAGCCCCTAATGGACGAAATACTCGACGGAACCACACAGATCGACTGCGATATTCTGATCATCGGCGGTGGGACAGCAGGCCCAATGGCCGCGCTGAAGGCGAAACGCAAAAACCCCGAGGCCAACGTTGTGTTGTTGGATAAGGCGAACGTCAAACGCTCTGGTGCGATCTCGATGGGCATGGACGGGCTGAATAACTCGGTCATTCCGGGCTATGCCAGTCCCGAGCAATACACCAAGGAAATCACCATCGCCAACGACGGCATCTGCGATCAGGCAGCTGTCTTGCGTTATGCTGAAGAATGCTTTGGCATTATCGAAGAGCTCGACAGTTTTGGCATCCGCTTCCAAAAAGACAACAACGGCGAATATGACGTTAAAAAGGTGCACCACATCGGCACCTATGTTTTGCCGATGCCCAATGGCGATACCGTTAAGAAAGCCCTCTACCGTCAGCTTCGAAAAGCACGCATCAACATCGTGAACCGTTATATGGCGACACGTTTGCTGACCGGCGAAGGCCGCGTCGCGGGCGCAATCTGTGTGAATACACGCACTGCAGAGTTCTTGGTCGTCCGTGCCAAAGCGGTCATAATGGGCCTTGGCGCAGCTGGGCGTCTGGGTTTGCCGACAAGCGGTTACCTCTATGGCACCTATGAAAACGCGTCGAACTCCGGCGAAGGGTACGCGATGTCGTATCACGCCGGGGCAGGGCTGGCGAACCTCGAGTGCTATCAGATCAACCCGTTGATCAAGGATTATAACGGTCCGGCGTGCGCGTATGTCGCCGGGCCGATGGGTGGTTATACCGCCAACGCCAATGGCGAGCGCTTTATTGAGTGCGATTACTGGTCAGGCCAAATGATGCAGGAGTTCTTTGACGAACTTCAGGGCGGCAAAGGGCCTGTTTATTTGAAGCTCAACCATCTCGCAGAAGAAACTGTTGCTGAGATAGAGCGTGTTCTGCACATCGTCGAACGCCCGACGCGCGGCCATTTCCACAGAGGGCGCGGCACGGATTACCGCAAGCAGATGATCGAAATGCACATCTCGGAGATTGGCTTCTGTTCTGGCCACTCGGCCAGTGGCGTTTTCGTTGATGAACACGCGCGCACAACAATCCCCGGCCTGTACGCGGCAGGCGATATGGCAAACGTGCCGCACAATTATATGCTGGGCGCTTTCACCAACGGTGCTTTTGCCGGGCTGGATGCGGTCGATTTTATCAAGGATGTTGATTACGCGTCGTTCGATCAAGGCGATGTGGATGCGGAACGCACCCGCGTTTTGGCACCGACATTGCGTGACGATGGTATCCCGCCAAACCAGATCGAATATAAAACGCGCCGTCTGGTGAACGACTATCTGCAACCGCCAAAAGTTACTGCCAAGATGGAACTGGCGCAGCAACGTTTCGAAGAGGTGCGCGATGACATGGAGCAGGGTATGATCGCCCGCGATGCCCATGAATTGATGCGCGCGCTTGAAGCCTCAACCATTTTGGATTGCGCCGATATGGCCGCGGCGGCCTCTCTCTATCGGACGGAAAGCCGCTGGGGTCTGTACCATAACCGCGTCGAGTATGAACGCGATGATGAAAACTGGTTCTGCCATACGATCCTGACCAA
>DQCL01000147.1 GCA_003533975.1 Octadecabacter sp.
ATCCGCCGTGCGCTGCCATTCGGTTGAGGTACGGAATGTGCACAGGAATTCTTCGCCGTCCCAAAGCGCGAAGACTGTGTTGGTGTTTCCTGTATCAATGCACAAAAGCATGGTCGTTCCTTAGTCTAGCCTCTTAGAAAAAGACATCCCCCGCCGCGATTTGGCGTGGGCCCTTGGGTGTGTTGAGCACCAGATAGCCGTTTTCGTCCACAGTTTCAAAGCGTCCCGTTACGTCTTCGTTAGGAAGGCGTGCTGTAATTGTCTCGCCCAAGCGCGCGGCGTGGTTAAGCCAAAGGCGTCTGATTGGGGCAAACCCGAATTCTTGGAACATCTGCTCTTGCTCTGCGAAATGGCTCGCCAGCCAAAACAGAAAATCTTGCGGGCTGTGGGCTGGTCCGAAATCTGAAACGGCTACCGGATGCACGGCAAGGGTTTCGACCTGATCAACAGAAGGCGCAGCCGCAAGGTTTACGCCCACCCCGATAGCCAACCAATCAATGCCGCCATCCTGCACTGTCGTCTCAAGCAGTATTCCGGCGACCTTCCCGCCTCCAAGTAAGACGTCGTTTGGCCACTTCAAGGTGAGTTGCTTTGCAGGCACCGTCATCGCCAATGTTTGGCGAAGTGCAACGGCAATCGAAAACGACCGCAGCGCGGCCTGAGCGGGGTCACCGCTCACTTTAAGCACCAGTGTCGCAGAAAAATTCCCGCGCGGACTGGTCCATGCGCGGCCACGACGCCCGTGTGCTGCCGTTTGTTCATGTGCAAGTATCCAAGTCGAACCTGACAGCGTTGGCGCTCTGCGCCGCGCTTCGGCCATTGTACTGTCGACTTGGTCCAAGATCACTCGCGCGTAGCCTTGTGGCCAAAACTGCGCCGTCTCAGGTGTATCCCAAAGAGCGGGTCGTTTAGTTGACAAGTGCAAGCGACGCGGCTTCTGCCAGAGGCTCGATCCCGAACAAGTTCACCACGCCGAGGATCATCACAGCGGCGGATGCCACCAAGAAACCCCAGAGAACGGGTGAAGCGCTGCGATCAAGCTCTTCGTCTTGCTGCGCACCAAAGTACATAAAGAACACGACGCGCAGGTAATAGAACGCACCAATAACGGATGCGACCACGCCAGCAACAGCCAACCAAGCAAGGCCCGCTTCATAGGCGGCTTGCAGCACGTAGAACTTACCAAAGAAGCCAAGCATCGGGGGCACGCCCGCCAGCGAGAACAACAGGATCAACATTGCGAGCGCTTTCACTGGCTCGCGCTTGGAATACATGTTCAGAGACGCGATGTTGGTGACAGGCACGCCGTCTTTCTGCATCGACAGAATGAACGCAAAGGTGCCGATGTTCATCGCGACATAGATCGCGAGGTAAACCAGCATAGCCTGCACACCAAACGCTGTGCCAGACGCGAGACCCATCAAAGCAAAACCCATGTGAGCGATTGAGGAATAAGCCATCAAGCGTTTGATGTCTGTTTGTCCGATCGCGGCAATCGCGCCAAGGAACATCGAAACAACAGACAGAAACGCAACAATCTGCTGCCAGTCGCTGATCGAATTTCCGAACGCATCATGCATTACACGGGCGAACAGGCCCATCGCAGCGACCTTCGGCGCAGTCGCAAAGAACGCCGTGACTGGTGTTGGGGAGCCTTCGTATACGTCAGGTGTCCACATGTGGAACGGTGCTGCGGATACTTTGAACGCAAAGCCCGCGGACATGAACACGAGGCCGAACAACAAGCCAAGGGAAACGCCATCAGACGTCGCTTCGATGATACCGGTGAAGGCTGTAGTGCCCGCGAAACCGTATGTCAGGGACGCACCGTAAAGCAGCAAACCAGATGACAGCGCGCCAAGCACAAAATACTTCAAGCCCGCTTCAGTGGACTTCACAGAGTCACGACGCAGGGACGCGACCACATAAAGCGCCAGCGATTGCAACTCGAGGCCCATGTAAAGGGACATCAAATCACCCGCGGAAACCATCATCATCATACCGACGACGGACAGCGCGATCAGGATTGGATATTCGAAACGCAGCAGATCACGTTTCGCCATGTATTCTTGGCTCATGATCAGAACAGCGGCTGCGGTCAGTAGAATGGTGACCTTGGCGAAGCGGCTGAATGCATCATCCACGAACATACCACTGAAGGCGGTCGTCGTCCCCTCGCCCGCGGTGCCGATCCAGAACGCCAGTGCGACGAACAGGCCGGACGTGATCCAGACCAACAGCGTCGCCGCCTTGTCTTTCACCGTATAAACCGCGCCCAGCATTGCCCCCATCGCAAACAGCGACAGGATGATTTCGGGAAGGATGGTGTTCAGGTCTTGGGACAACATCAAATCAGTTCCTTAATGCGAGGCCACAGATGCAGCGGACGGCGTAAAGGCCGCCTGTGCAGTTTCAACTTGGTCAACCAGTGCGGCGACCGATGGCCCGATAATATCGGTGACGAGGCTGGGGTAGATACCCAGCAGAAGGGTCATGATGACGAGCGGCGCAAAGATCCAGCGCTCACGTGCAGTCATGTCCGTGATGGACTTCAGGCTTTCCTTGATCAGATC
>DQCL01000219.1 GCA_003533975.1 Octadecabacter sp.
GTCCCGTTCCCTCCGCCACTTGCCGTCATTGAAACACGGATGTGCTCCGATGTGGGGGTGAATTTCTTTATGTTTCAAAGGTGTTTAGGTTTGGCGACCGAACCCGCGAGAATGCCAGATCACCTCGACAGGCTCTCTATCCCCCGTTTCTCTCTTTTCGACCGAACCTAGGGGCGATTTGGTTCGGTCTACAAAAACCCAATAAAACAAGGGTTTTCCGTGAATTTCACATCCCGCCAGTTGCAGCGGTGTCAAATCCTCTCACGCGATCAGAGAAAACAGAAATGGACGTGGTGGGGCGAAAGGTTGAGAAATTCCGAAACCATTTGGCAAAACCCATGGTTGTCGCTTAAACTACTCGGATGTTTCGCTTTATTCATACAGCGGACCTTCATCTCGACGCTCCTTTACATAGTCTTGCGCTCAAGGATGCGGTCCTTTCCGACCTTGTGGGATCCGCAACGCGCGGAGCGCTTGAGCAGATCGTGACCCTTTGCCTGGAAGAAAATGTCCACGCGTTGCTCATCGCGGGTGATCTATACGACCGCGATCTGCATTCCATGAAAACGGCAGCCTTTCTGACGACACAGTTGGAGCGCCTGAATGCCGCTGCAATCCCCGCCTTCATTATCCGTGGCAATCATGATGCCGCGAGTGTCATCACAAAGGAACTGGACCTGCCCCCGAACGTACATGTGTTTTCCGGACATGGAGGGACAGCGCGCATTGATGAACACGGCGTCGCCGTTCACGGGGTCAGCTTTGCCAAACCTCAGGCACCGGAAAGCCTGCTGCCCAAATATCCTGCGCCCGTGGCGGGATGTTTCAATATAGGCCTCTTGCACACGAGCCTTGCAGGTTCTGAGGGGCACGATACCTATGCGCCTTGTTCGATCTCGGACCTCAAGAACCATGGCTATGATTACTGGGCTCTGGGGCACATCCACCAACGGCGGGTTCATTCAGAGGTACCCCATATCGTGATGCCCGGCATGCCGCAGGGGCGCGATATCGGTGAGGCCGGTGTCAAGAGCGTAACGCTGGTCAGTATATCGGATGGCACCGTCACGCTGGAGGAAAGGCGCACATCGCAGGTTGAATTTATCCGGCTGCCTTGCGCGCTGGATGGTGTCGAGGAATGGCGTGATATGCTTGCGCAGATCACCTCAGAGATGAAAGAGGCGGCCTCCTCCCAAGATGCGGGCAATAACATCCTGCGTGTTGAGCTGACAGGAAAGACGCCGCTTGCTTGGCGGGTTCGCCGGGATATGGACCTGCTCGGCGAGCAGATCAGGGAAGCGGCCGAAGCCATCGGAAACGTCTGGATTGAAAAGGTCGAATGTCATTTGCGCCAGCCGGAAGCATCCGAGGCACGCGAGGACCCGCGATTCGAGCTTCAGGCGATCATGCAAATGCTGATGCAGGAAGAGGCCATCAAGGCCCGCGCAGTGGAAATGTCAGAATGGTTGATTGGAGAACTGCCGCCTGAAATCAGATCCGAGTTTGGCGGGGACCGGGATGCGTTGGCGGAGAGCGTCGCCACCTTTCTTGCAGAAGGATACGAAGACGTTGTGGCTCTGATGATGGGTGAAGATGCGCCGGAAGATGTGGGGGGGACATATAATGCGTCTTCGCCGTCTTGATCTCACCCGCTTTGGACATTTCACCGATTTCTCGCTGGATTTTGGGGAACCTGTGCCGGGCAAGACTGATCTGCACATCATCTTTGGACCCAACGAGGCGGGCAAGACAACAGCGTTCGAGGCCTATCTGGATCTGCTTTTTGGCATCCACGCGCGTAGTCAATACAATTTCCTGCATGATTACGACAATATGCGCATCGGGGCCTGTCTGGAAATCGACGGGGTGGAACGGGAGCTGGTCCGTATCAAAAAACGGCAAAACGACCTACTTGATGCAAGCGGCAACCCAGTCAATCCGGCGATTTTGACCCGTGCACTTGGAGGCATGAACCGGGAGCAGTATCAGGCGATGTTCTCGCTTGATGACGAGACGATAGAAAAAGGTGGCGACGATATTCTTGCCAGCGATGGCGACCTTGGCCAACTCCTGTTTTCGGCAGCTGCCGGGCTTTCTGACCTGAGCAGCGTGCTGGACAAGGCGCGCGAGGCAGCGGAGAATTTTCACAAAAAATCTGCGCGTAAGAGTTTTTTGGCCGAGGCTCGCAAAACTCTCAAAGCACTGGAGAAGGAAATCCGTGAATTTGATCTAAACGCCACGCGGTTTCGTGCATTGCGCGCGGCGCTGGCTACTGCCGAAATGGATGAAAAGGCAGCGCGGAAAGAACGCGATGGTCTGATGGGCGACAAAGCCCGTTTTGAAGCTATTATCGAATGCTTGCCCCTGTTGGCTGATCTGAACGGGCTGCATTCTGATTTGGAGGCGGTGAAAGATTATATTGTGTTTCAGGGGACTTGGCCCGAGCAGGCCCGCGGCTTGCATGAGCGGGGGGTCGCGGCCACTGCCCAAGAAACTGCGGCGCAGGATACCCTCAAGACACTTCGTAAAAAACAGATCGAGATCAAGCCCGATCCCGATATCCTTACCGTCAAGCAAGAGATTGAACAGCTGATGGATGTGCCACGTTCTCGGGCGCTGACGGCAAGCGATGACGTACCGAAACGGGAGCAAGAACTGACAGAGCTGAACGTGGATATTGAACAGGCCATGAAAGATTTAGGCCTGACAGAGGTTGAAACGGAAATCCTTGCCGAGCCAGTTCTAGGCAGGTTTGAGCGCTTGGCAAACGAAGTGAAAACGGCGCGGGATGCGCTCGACACTGCACGCGATGAAGAGCGTGACGCGAAGGTGGAACTGGACGAAATCTCCGAAGGAGAAGCCGAAGAAAACCAAGCCATTCCAATGGTTGATGATCTTCGCGCCCTCCTGGATCGTCTTGAACCCGAAGTCTTGGTCAGCCAGTTGGGCGAAGCCAATGTTGCCATAGGCCGTGAAAAGAATGCTGTCAGAGACGCGCTGGCAGGTCTTGTGCCGTGGCACGGGGGTACTGACCAACTGCCGGTGGCTCCGGTGACTGAAGATCAGGCGCGGCGGATCGCCGGTGAGCATACAGTGCGGAAGGATGAGCACAAAGCGGCGCAAAAGGAATTTGCCAAGGTGACGCGCGAACTGGCTGGTATCGAGGCTCGCCTCAAAACCATGAAAACCGATGCCAGCTTCTTTTCGGATGAAGACAAACAAGTGGCTCGCGCACGCCGCGATTCCGTCTGGAATGAGCATGCCCGGGCCCTTACCCGGGAGACAGCGGACAAGTTTCATGAAGAGCTGGCGCGAGTGGACACCCTACAGGATGCACAGTTTGAGGCCGTCGGTCGGCTGGCGCGGTTGCGGGAACTGCAAGTGAATGCGGCTGATCTGACGGCACAAAAGACCCAATGGAAAACGCAGGTTGAGACGCAGGCACAAGCGCTTGAGGCTGAACAAGGTACGTTTGCCGCCATCCTCAAACAACTTGCATTACCAGAAAAATTTGAACCGAACGATCTGCAGCCTTGGCTGAAATCACTCGCAGGTGCCCACAAGGCCACCGCAACCCTTGCGCAGGCGAAGGAGGCTCAGATGCTTGCGCAGGCGAATATAGCCCAAGCCGAGGCGGCTCTGCGCAAGGCGTTGAGCGCGGCACCGGAAGCGGGGGACTTGTCCGACCTTACCCGCATGACGCGCAAAACCCTTGAGGATGCCGGTCGTGCCCAGGAGCGCGCGAGCGCGATTCAAAAAGCCCGCGCCAAGCTGGCAAAGCGCGAACAAAAAGTCGAGGAATTGGAAAGATGCTTTTCGGACGCTGAGGATAAATGGCGGACGCAGGCTGATGCCTCGCCCCTGAAGATTGACGACCCGTCAGGCTTTCACGATGCCCTGCCGACCCTGCGCAAACTCAGGATTTGGCTATCGGATCGCGAAAAACTGAGTGGCCGGATTGAGGCCATGAAAAAAGATTCTGGCGACTTCGGCAAAGCTGCGCGGGATATGAATACGCGACTGGGTGGTGACCAGCATGACGAAGACTTTGTTCTGGCACAACAATTAATAAGCAGACTGAAATCAGCCGAACAGGCCAGCCGAGATTTGCAAACCCTGAAATCACAGATTCAGGAACAAGAAGATATGCTGGTCAGCGTTGGAAAAGAATTCAATAACATTGCGGCAGCAGTTGAGGAGATGGCAACGGTATTTCCCGACGCTTCCGAGATCAAAACCACCGAAGATTTGCGAAATGCTGTCTCAAATGCCAAAAAAGCTGATGGGCTGCGCGAGGGGATCGCTGATTTGCAGCACCGCATCATGCTTCGCTTGGGGCAGGACGACTTCGACGCGGCACTGGAAATTCTTGAAAGCACGGACATTCCTGAAGCCACCGCGCGCTTGCAGGCGGTGAAAGCCGACCTCGCGGAGGCAGAGAACACTCTGGAAGATGCCATCGGAGATTTGCGCGCGGCCGGGGATGCGCTTGCGGCAGTTGGTGACGATGATGCTGTCGCCAGATTGCAGGAAAAGCGGCAGGTTCTCTTGCTGGACATAGCCGAACAAGCCAAGAAGAGCCTGCGTTTGAGGCTGGGCGTTCTTTTGGCCGAGCGGGCCTTGACACGCTATCGTGACACCCATCGCAGCGGTATGCTGGCCGCCACGGAAAAGGCTTTTACCAAGCTGACGGCTGGGCGATATGCCAAGCTTGTGACACAGCCCGACGGGCAGAACGAAGTCCTGCTTGCTGTGCGGGATGAGGATAACCGTTCAATTTCTGCCGCTAAAATGTCCAAGGGCACGCGCTTTCAGCTATATTTGGCATTGCGGCTTGCGGGATATGGCCAGTTTGTTGCCGATGGCACGATCCTCCCCTTCATTTCCGATGACATCCTGGAGACATTCGACAACACACGGACGTCGGCGGCATTGGATTTGCTCGGGCAAATCTCCCAGAGTGGGCAGGCTCTATATTTTACGCATCATGAACATGTTGTTGATCTGGCGAGAGAAAGGTTGGGAGAAGGCTGCCAAATTCACAATCTATCAGCAGGACAATAAGGTCACTGAAATTCATACTTGCTATCAAACACCATTTCCTCCTGCTTCCCCCATGGTTTCGCCGCAATATCAATCAGATCCGCGATCTTCACAGCAGGGATTTCTTGCTTCACAACTAACCGTTCGATGACCTTTGGCGCGAGATAGGCAGTCCGGATCTGGCGGCTGACGAAGCGGTCGGATATCCGAAGTTTATCGTCGGGAGTGTCCGGCGTTGATCTGTCCGCTACGGCTTCTCTGGCAAGCGACCAGATTTCATCTTCGAGTGGCGATGAGACAGCGTCTTCCGGATCATCATCTGGCAGGACCGCGCGCTGAAGTAAGGGGTGCGCGAAGTTGAAATCGGTCAGATGCGCCCGTCCCTCTGCGGGGGGCGAGGTTATGGCTGCCAGAGGTTCGCCGTCCACTTCTATGGCTAGGCGTGCCACATAGGGGGCGCGTTCAAGCTCGCTCCAGCGGATGTCTACCTGCAGGGCGACTTCCTGAGCGACGGCGTAATCGCGATACTCGTGGCTTTCGCCAAGGAGATAACGGATCGGCAGTTCAGCGAACTCGGGCTCGCCAAAGGAAAGACCTGCGTTGAGCGGCAGACTCTCGGCACCTTGTTCGTCGGAGAGGTCGAGGACGACCTTGAGCGTGACCGTCCGGTCGAGCTCGTGGTTATGAACGAGCGTCGCGAAGCCGCCAAGGTCGATCAGGCCGCCTGCGATCGTTCTGTCGGGGTCGATGTTGCCGCGTTCTAGGATTTCGCGCAGGTAGTGCAGCGCTTGCAGGATCGTGCTCTTGCCCGCGCTGTTTGGACCGAACAGCAACGTGATCGGCCGCAGGTCGATCCTGTGCAGAGTGACATTTCCGTCGGCGTCCCGGTGTCCTGCACCGATGCCTTTGAAGTTCTCAATCTCAATTCGGGTCAAACGCACCGCAGCACCTCAGAGTTCGCCGCAGAAGGCGCGTTGAGCGAGTGACTCAAAAAGCATTTTAGCTTCCGCCGTTCTTAAATTTATGCGTTTCGACTGCTTAGAAATCCTACGGACTACTGACGCGAATTCCTTCTGCTTTTCAATCGGTGGAACTGCGATTCTCAGCCGTCTTTGCGATGTGATTGGGACCTGGTTTCGCGTAGTCTGAGACATTTGTGCAAACAGTTGATTTTGAAAAGAGGTATGGCGCAGTGCTGCAACCAAGTATTCCGGCCATAACTTAGTAGGTTCACAGCGAAATGCGGTCAGAGAAGTTCCAATAATCGCCTCATCATATCGACCATCATAGAGGCACACGGGGCCTACTGTCGCATTATGTGCAAGAAGCACATCATTTGCCTGAAGCCTCCCTATGCGAAGTCGTTCCGCCTTCGTCACGGAGAGGAACTGAAGTTGGTTTTCGTCAATCTCCGAACCGTCCGAAATCGTCTTCGCGGTAAGGAATGGAACACCGGTTGTGCCGAACTCTGATTTTCTTGGGTAGTTTGACCCATGATTGCCGTCCTTATGAAGCAGCAAGCACCCATCCTCGAGAAGATCGCCGATTTCGATAGGTTCATAATCACCCTTTGGAAAACGAGCACTGAATTCTACTGTCAGGAGGTCGTTTCCAAGCTCCTTCAGTTTGCGCGAACTACTCAAAATTTGGCCGACCTTGTCGAGAAGGTCTGCGATGCGTTGCTGCTCTGAAAGAGCGGGGAATGGGACTTCAAACTCGGCAAGTGATTTAGGACTCAAACGAGGCAGATTCACCCCTGTCGATTTCGCAGATGCCATCTCAACGAGGTGTGGTTGCCGCAGGAAATATGCCAAAAACCGCCGGTCCAATTTTGGGCCTGGTTGGATTGGTAGAATATCCGTGCTGCAAATGCCTGAGAAGTCCGGTAGGCTTTCAGCGGCAGCCAGATCGCTGACCGTGTTCACCTCGCGGGTTTCCAGTTTTCGCCGCCATTCCCATGCACGAGCCAGCGCGCGCAGGATGTGGGGGTCTTGTTGGCGGTCCTCGGCATCGAGCCGGTTTTTGGGGGGCAGGATCTGGGTGCGGCCGTTACGGCGGCGGTATTCCAGCGGCACGAATATGCGGATGGTATCGGGGGTGGTCATGCACTTGCCTCCTGTTGGGTCATCAATTCACTCGCCAGCCCCTTCAAGCCGTCGGCCCTGAGGTCGATCGCCAACCCCTTGCCGGTGACGGTCACGCGGTGGACCAGAAGCTGGACGATGCGGGCGCGTTCGGTGTGGAACAGCTGGGCCCAGAGGCTGTCGAAATCCTGCAGGGCGGCGGCGACCTCGCTGGTGTCTGTGCGTTTGCCCAGTTCCGTTGCCGTTCGGGCCGCTATTTCTGGCGAGCGCAGCACGCGGCGCAACTCGCGCACCACCGCCCCCTCGACCATTTCAATCCACGTCCCCACGCGGAGGGCGACCGTCACTTCTTTAGGCCATGCACAGCGATGTATGGTTTCAATCCACGCCCCCACGCTGTCAATGAGCGTTTAAAGTTG
>DQCL01000159.1:0-226 GCA_003533975.1 Octadecabacter sp.
CTTCGCCACGGGTTTCACCAACGATGATGCGGTCAGGACGCATACGCAGTGCGTTTTTCAGACAGTCGCGGGGGGAAACCTCACCCTTGCCTTCAACGTTTGGTGGGCGGCTTTCCATCCGGCCAACGTGCGTTTGTTGCAGTTGAAGTTCGGCCGTATCCTCAATCGTCAGAATACGTTCGTCGTTGTCGATGAAGGACGACAGCGCGTTCAGAGTTGTCGTTTT
>DQCL01000159.1:263-6396 GCA_003533975.1 Octadecabacter sp.
CCGGAACCTGTACCGCCGGACACGATGATGTTCAGTCGTGTGGACACGGCGGCCTGCAAGTAAGCGGCCATTTCCTCGGTGAAGGCACCAAAGTTCACGAGATCGTCGATCCCGAGCTTGTCCTTCTTAAACTTACGAATGGAAACGAGGGACCCGTCCACCGCAACAGGTGGAACCATGGCGTTGAAACGTGAACCATCCTGCAAGCGCGCATCGACATATGGGTTAGATTCATCAACACGACGACCCACGGCGGAAACGATTTTGTCGATGATCCGCAACAAGTGCTTTTCATCCTTAAACGTCACGTCCGTCAGTTGCAGCTTACCATCGCGTTCCACAAAGATCTGCTGCGGGCCGTTCACGAGAATATCGTTCACAGTTTCGTCTTGCAGCAGCGTTTCGAGTGGGCCGAGGCCTTTGACCTCGAAGAATAGCTCTTTTGTCAGCGTCTGGCGTTCTTCGCGGTTCAAAACCACGCCCATTTCGTCCAAGGATTCTTGGGCGATAGACTGGATTTCAGCTTGCAAGTCCTGATCGGTCGCGTTGTCGAGGGCCGCGAGGTTCAGGTTATCCAAAAGCGCTTTGTGCAATTCCAGCTTAATGTCGCCGAGACGCTCTTTGCGCTTCTTTTCTTTGTCGCCAGCGGCCGCAACCGCCTGAACTGGTGCTGCTTTCATGATCGACTTGCGCGGCGCCTCTGGTGCGGCTGATGGCAATTCGGTGACATTGCTTGCGTCGGCATCTGACGCTGGTGCGCCAGTCGCCTTCGCAACCAAAGGGTCTGCTTTTTTGTACTTAGAGAACATTCATTCTCTCCTTTATGCGGTTGCGGCAATGTCGGCCGAATTGACCTCGTGCACGGATTTAGCAAGCTTCGCGATCTCTTTACGCAGCGGGTTCTTTGCAATGCCTTCCGCCATTGGAACACCGTGATCGGCGTTCTGGGCGATTGCCTTGCCGCCATCAGGCAGTTGCACCTCGATGGAGATGCCAAGGCTTTCTGCAAGGCGCTTAATTCGGCTTTTGCCATTCAGATCTGTGAATTTCGGGGCGCGGTTCAAAACAAAACGGAGCTTCTCGAACGGCAGCTGCTCACTCTGGAGCGCGCGTTTGATGCGGAGCGTGTTCTGTGCCGACCGCATGTCCAATTCAAGCATCGCGAAATATACGTGCGCCTTTTGCAGCACGATTTCAGACCACTCAACCATCGTCATCGGCATGTCGATGATCACGTAGTCGAAGTTCGTGCGTGCCATTTCAATGATGCGCTCAATATCTGCTGGCGACAGCAGGTCCAGGGGGATCAAATCTGTTGGTGCTGTCAAAACCTGTAGTTTCTGCTCAAACGAAAGCAGGGAATGCATGAAGCTTTCGTTGTCCATGCTTTCAGTGTCTTGCAGCATCTCGAAAACTGACTCGCGGCGCGGAAGGTCCAGATAGGTCGATACGGAGCCGAACTGGAAATCGAAATCGAGGATACAAACCCGCGGGCTTGGCTGGGAATCAACGCCTTTGACTTTGGGCGGTTCCATGTTTGCGAGTTCCCAAGCAAGGTTCACAGCCAAAGTCGTGGCACCTGTGCCGCCGGACATGCCCTGAATCGGGATCACGACGCCGTTGTGGTCGCCAGTGGCCTTGAGTTTGTTCTGAATTTCAGGAGCGACCGGTGCCGGTTCCGGTGGTGTTAAAACACGATCAATCGCTTGTGCAAGCTCACCTTCAGGAAGCGGGTAGGGGACGAATTCGTCACCCCCGTCGCGTAGTAATCCATGCAAAGATGCAGGGGATACGCCTTCAGCGATCAGTAACACCTTGATATTGCGCTGTTTTGCGGCGCGGACGATTTCAGAGATGACGGACAGATCGCCTTCATCTTCTTCGTCCAATGCGATTGCAATGAATTCTAGGTCGGTCGCTTCGGGCTGATCAAGAAACGGCAATGCATCCCCAAACCCCAAATCACCCCAGCTTTCACCAAGGCAAGTTTCCATGTCTTCGATCAGCAGATCAAAGTTTTGCACATCACGGCTGACCGTGCACGCGGTGATCGGTTGCGGCTCAGGCTGTAACATATTCGAACTACTCATTGCCTTCTCGTCCTCTTACACAATTCAACGGCGCGCCAATTGTGCGCCATTTCTGTCCTATGGCCCCAAATGCAAGTCGCACTGAGTCCTCTGTCAGGTGTGTTTATCTTGAGGAAAGGGGGCAGGAATGGGGCCACAACTGCCCATTTGTGCGGTATTTGGCGACGGTAACGTTTAAATCGGAGGGTTGTTTCCAAATCTTAATCGAACATTGAAATGAAAAAGGGCCCCGAAAGGGCCCCTTAAACGCGGTACTTGGTTGAGTTATTAGGTGCCGCCGGGGTTGAAATCGCCACCACCGCCGCCGCCGCCAACAACCGTAGTGGGCGCGGTCGCACTTGTGACGTACTCGCGGAAAATGATTGCGCCGTATTGCCCGTCCATCACAGTCTGGTGCGACTGAACAAAGCCGGACACCTCTGTCACGGTGCGGCGATTGCGACGTTCCTGACCTTCGGTCACGATCAATGGCTGCGTTTCGCCAAAGGAAACAACCGCTTCAAGACGGCTGCGATCAATGCCCTGACTTGTCAGGTAAAGAACGGCGGCCTCTGCGCGGCGCAGTCCCAAACGGCGGTTATACGCTGTTGAGCCAACCAAATCGGTGTGGCCATAGACCTTAAAGCGCACTTCCGGGAACTGACGGATCCATGATGCCTGCTGTTGCAGGGTCGCACGTGCCGTGCCGTCCAAAACCGTGGAATTGAACGGGAATGTCACCATCGTGTTCACTTCATCCGTGAAACGGCGGTTCATGTTGATCATGAAGCCCGACTGACCCGAATGGACCTGAGTATTGTTCATGGTCGCGTTGCCAAAGTAGCCCGTATCAATTTCGGACCCAGCCTCGCGTGTGTTGAAGTCGCGCCACTGCGCAGTGGTGCCACCAGTGCAACCCGTTAGGGCAAGCACTGCTGCTGTCAAAGCTGCTGTTGTTTTCATTGCCCCGATTCCCATCATCTAGTCCAACACGTAGCCATATGAACCACTGAAGTCCTGTCGTGCAACCTCACCGGCGCCGCCTTGTTGTGGTGCGTTTTCTGCGGCAACACGGCCAAAGAGGAACAAGTCACGTTCGGTAGGCGGACGCACGCGGTCCGTTGGGAGCGCAAGGGCTTCGCCACGGGTCGGCGTAACTAGGTGCGGCGTTACGATAATAACCAGCTCGGTTTGTTGGCGGCTATATTCAGCGGACCGGAACAATGCGCCAAGAACAGGGATGTCACCCGCCCAAGGAACCTGACCGGACAGATCAACAAAGTCGTCAGACAAAAGCCCAGCGATTGCGAAGCTTTCACCGTCACGCATTTCAACGGTTGTTGATGTTTCGCGCGTTTTGAACGCTGCGATGTTAAAGCCGTTCTGAGAAAAGCCGTTGGCTGGATCAATCGAACTCACCGAAGCCTTCAGTTCAAGGTTGATGATATCGCCATCAATAACGCGCGGAATAAAGAACAACTCGATGCCGAACGGCTTATATTCAACGGTTACAGCGCCTTCGTTCTGCGAAATTGGTACAGGATATTCACCACCGGCGAGGAAGCTGGCCTCTTGGCCGGAAAGGGCCGTCAGGTTGGGTTCTGCAAGTGTGCGAACAACACCGCGGCTTTCGAGGGCTTCCAAGAGGATGCCAACTTCGACGCCACCAGCGTTGAAACCAAACAGGAATGCACCTGCGTTATCGTTGCCTCCTGGTGTTGTGCCGCCAAGCGCCAATGTTTGCGCAACAGAGCCAACAGTTGTGCCGGTCCCGGCTGATAGGCCAAGATCGCCGCCCAAAGTGTCGCCACCCAAGGAAAGGGAGGAGCTGAGGGATTTTGAAACGGAACGCTGCATTTCAGCGAAACGTACGCGCAACATGACTTGCTGCGTCCCGCCAACACTCATGAGGTTGGAAACGCGGTCAGGTGCATAGCGATTGGCCAGTTGCAGCGCGCGATCGAGGCGCGCAACGGATGAAACTGTGCCAGAAAGAACGATACCGTCGTTCGCAGTGCGAACTTCGATGTTTTCACCCGGCAAAATCTGCTCAAGGCGTTCTTTGAATTCTGCAATGTCTGGAGTGACGTGGACTTCGACGTTGGTAATGAGGCGCCCGTCACCCCCCAGAAGGGTCAGTGTGGTGCGACCGGGTTCCTTACCCAGAACATAAATCGTGCGATCCGAAAGCGACGAGATGTCAGCAATCGTGGGGTTCGCAATCGAAAGTTCAGTAAATGGAACATCGCTCTCTACGACTACGGCACGGTTCATCGGCACGTTGAGCGCGCTAGAAGGGGCGCCCCGCATGACCTGAAGCGTCTCAGCTGGAAGCTGAGCCGGAAGGTTCGTAAACGTAAGAGCCAACCCAGTCAGGGCTGCCTTGATAAATCTATTTTGTGTCATTGTGACTGCCTCTAATGCCACGCCCGAAGCGGGCTTTTGCCCGTCATTAGATTTAACTTGCGCCAAATTGGCATTTTTTGCAAGAATCAATGTGTTGGGGGGCTTTGTTTATGTGGGTAACTCGCAACAGGTGGGCGATATGGCTTTCATTTATACTGAAACAGACGCCCACGGCATGGCCAGGGCGTCTGCTTGGTTGAAGTTGGGTTTGTGCAATTTGTAGATCCCTGCGAGCGAGACACATACAGATTGAATATCCCAAATCAGTTGGTTGGCTGTTTCCGAGAGGTCAGCTTAGTTTGTGCAAGGGATCTGAATGTCGATCACTTCGGCACCGCGGCGAGTACGAATAGAACATTCTTGTTCCACTAGGGTCTCAGGTGCTGGTGCCTGTTGAACAATTCCAAGGAGGCTGGCCTGATCGACTTCGATCGCACCAGAAACGGTGTCATCCGTACGCCCGACAAGTGACAGTGACAGGTTGCCGGTTGCTTGTGCTTGGGCGAGTGCTGCGACTTGGTTTGGTGAAACCTGTACTGTTACAGTCCGAGCAATCGTCGCACCCGTGCGGCCGCTTTCGGAGGTTTGGTCGACGGCGACCAATTGGACACCTTCTTCGATCAGCTTCGTAACTTCGCTGTTGTTGCCGTTCCCGACACCCTGAACGCGCCCGGTCCAATAGACATCAACGCGGTCACCCGGGTTAAGGAAGCCAGAAACGCCAGAGGACACATCAACCTTAATCGTGAAGGCACGCATACCGCGGGCGAGAAGGGCGCTGATACCAGCGACTTCACCCGGTTCCGTTACCTTAGCAGCCAAGATGACCTCATTTGGTTCCATCTGGCGTGTTACAACGCGGAATTCTTCTGGACCTTCAGAGAACAGTTCCTCTTCGGTGCGAAACGCGCCTTCTGGGAGAAAGGGCTCAGCGTACTTGATCACAACGACATCTTCCGCCGTGATTTGTTCACCGTGTTCCATGATACGATTAACTGCATAGACGTCCACAGTGGGGACGGCTTGTTCTAAAGCTGCGCGTTGCAGATTTAGATTGTTGTTTTGTTCCTGAAAATACCCTTGCACCATATAGATGGCAAAGCCTGCCAGGCCCATGCCGGCGATAAGGACAAGTCCGAATACTGCTCGCATTGTCTTTCCTTTCGGAGTTTGTGCCAGTTTGTTCCGGCACGGTTTTATTTGTTTCTAGAGTGCAAAAAGAATGCGGCATCTTTGTGCCGCATTCATGTCTATGCTAGGGAGTTTCCCTGGATCTAGGCGCGGTCTAGTGCTCTATGGTTTCATAGGAGCCCAACAATGCCCCGAGGCTCGTTGATTTATCTGTCGCGCCAGCAGCGATTATTGCGATTAGGGCGACGGCCAGGCCGACGATGGCAGCCATAAGCACGACCAAATCGACAGTGGCAGCGCCTTCTTCACGCGCCCGGAATGATTTTATAAGCTGTAACATGGTGGCTCCAATCGTTGAGGCATTTCTAATTTACCCTCAAGTAACCGAATAATGTGGCGTAATAATGCGCGCGCGATGCCGGTTTAGGGGGCGTATCGATTTGATTTTGAGCAAAAAAAGGCCGCGTCCTAAGGCGCGACCTTTCTTTTAGATCGAAACTTAGATTAGTGAGACAGGATTGCCTGTC
>DQCL01000043.1:0-147 GCA_003533975.1 Octadecabacter sp.
TCGTCGTCGTCGTCGCCGTCGTCGCGGTGGTGGGGGCAATGGCGAGAATGCTGAAGCCAATGTAGCGGAAAACGGTGACGAGAACGCGAACAGCGACGCTGTTGCAGCGCCTGTTGAGGGTGACGCACCGGTTGCTGAAGCGGAAGC
>DQCL01000043.1:247-4916 GCA_003533975.1 Octadecabacter sp.
ACGTTCCTGCCGAGACCGCAGAAGCCGCACCTGAAGAGCCTGTCGCTGAGGAAGCACCTGCGGCGAAGCCTAAGCGCACGCGCACCCGTCGCAAGAAGAGCGATGATGCGCCGGCCGAAGAGGTGAAAGCTGATGAAGCAGCGCCAGCGTCTGAAGAAGAGCCTGCGCCGAAACCAAAGAAGGCCACACGCGCACGTAAAAAGCCTGCTGTGAAGAAGGATGACGCTGTTGAAGCTGAGGCCGCTGCCGTTGCTGAGACACCGGTTGAAACGCCAGAACCTGTTGCAGAGGTAAAGCCAAAGCCAAAACGCGTTCGTAAAACCACGTCTAAGCCAAAGCCAGTTGAGGCGGACGCAGAGGTGGCTGAGCCCGTGTCTGAGACCAAAGAAACGCCTAAGAAGCGTGGCTGGTGGTCGCTAAGGTGATGCGTTAGCACCGCCCCTTAAGGGCTTGAAAATAAATGCCGTTCCACTTTTGTGGGGCGGCATTTTTACTTGGATAAACGTTCCAAAACGTAGATCTGGTATGGCCCTTCATCGGTTTGCGAAATCAGCTTGTGACCGGCTTCCACGCAAAAATGAGGGATGTCGATTACGGCAATTGGATCATCCGCCCAAACGGTGACCACCGTGCCAACCGGCACACCGCGCATCACCTTACCGAGTTTCAAAACCGGTAAAGGGCACATCAACCCGCGAGCATCAAGGATATCTTCCATAACAAAGGGGTGCCGCGCGTTGCCACAAATGTCCACTCCCTCGAAACCTATTTCGAGAGTATTGAAACAAGATTCAACGGTGAAGTGACCATCTGTCACGTGACGGGGCATGATCAGAGCGCTAAGAGGGGACTATGTTTGAAACTGAAACCTTCCTTGCTGCATCGCTGATTCCAGCACTCCTCGTCGCATTTTCAGCGGGCATTTTGTCGTTTCTTAGCCCGTGTGTTTTGCCGATTGTGCCGCCATACCTCGCCTATATGGGGGGCGTGAGCGTATCCGAGATGGAAGACGACAAAGGCGCACGCAACCGCGCGGTCGTTTCAGCGCTGTTCTTTGTGCTGGGGCTTTCAACGGTTTTCTTGATCCTTGGGGCAGGCGCATCGGCCCTTGGGCGTGCGTTTCTTGGGTTCAAAAGCTACTTTGAAACTGGTGCTGGTATTGTCGTCATCGTCTTTGGGTTTCATTTCCTCGGGCTTTACCGGTTGAAATTCCTTGACCGCGAAATGCGCATGGATGCCGGAGATCAAGGTGGGTCAGCGTTTGGAGCGTATTTTCTTGGCCTCGCGTTCGCGTTCGGTTGGACGCCGTGCCTCGGCCCGATCCTGAGCGCCATTTTGGGCCTTGCGACAGGGCATGCGGATGTCGGTAAGGGGATGGTATTGCTCGGAACTTATGCGATCGGTCTAGGGGTTCCGTTTTTGCTAGTGGCAGCTTTTTTTCCGCAGTTAAAGCGCCCGATGGCATGGATGAAACGCAATATGGGCGTGATCGAAAAGACGTCCGGCGTGCTGTTGGTCATCGTTGGACTAGCAATGGCGACGGGGTTCCTCGCGATGTTTGCCTATTGGATGCTAGAGGCGATGCCATTCTTGGCGGTTTTTGGTTAACGCCTAACTTAATTTCGCCGAAGTTCGCGTCTATAGTACCTTCAAAGTAAGGGCGAAGCGACATGGATCAGGCAGAGAATACACAAGTGAAACGCCGTAAGGTGTTCTATATTCCCGGCTATGATCCCATTCATCCGCGCCGCTACCGCGAGCTTTACCGCACTGAATCTGCAACACAATCTGAGATATCCGGTTACGAGGTCGGGATCACCGCGAAGCAGGGAGAGCATTACGGCTGGCGGGTAGAGGCCCGCATGGACGGGCAGTCTGTTGATGCCGAAGTTGAGGTTCTCGTCTGGTCCGACATCGTGCGCGATTCAATGGCGTCCAGCATTCCCGCGACTTACCTGCAATTGCTGCGCACGGCGTTCATTTACATCACATCTGGCGCATTGCGCCGTTTGATGTGGTTGCGAAAGGGGCCAGTGATTGCCGCGCTCTATCCTGTTGGCATGTTGTTGCTTCAATTGTTGGGCGCGCTCCTTGCGGGGCTATTGGCGGCAAAGGTTGTGAGCTGGGCGTTGACGGGGATTGGGAGTGCGATTGTCGGGATATTCACAGCGGGCGAACTGTCCACACTGGATTATTCGGTATTTCGCACTGGATTATGGGCTGTGCAGCTAGGGTTAGCAGCTTGGGTCACGTGGCAAGTTTTATGCTGGTTCAAGAAGAACGACGGCAAGTTCTTTGCCTATTACCTCATGCATGATTTCGCCTATTCCGCCAAAACCAAAGGCACAAATGCGCCTGAGCTTGAAGACCGCATGGCGGATTTTCGTGGGGTGATTGGTGAAGCGTTGGAGGGGGATTTCGATGAAGTCCTCGTCGTAGGGCATTCATCTGGCGCGCACCTAGCTGTGTCGATCCTTTCGGATTTGATCCGTGAAGGGGGCATTCCGGCGGATGGCCCCGCGCTTGGGTTCCTGAGCCTTGGGCAGGTTGTCCCAATGGTGAGCTTTCTTCCAAAGGCGGAGCGATTGCGCACAGACCTGCACTATTTGTCTACCCGTGATGAGCTGACCTGGATCGACGTAACCGCACCTGGTGATGGTTGCACCTTTGCACTTTGTGACCCCGTGGCCGTGTCTGGCGTGGCACCGGAAGGGCAGAAATGGCCGCTGGTGATTTCTGCCGCCTTCACACAAACGCTGTCTCCTGAGCGCTGGAAAGAGCTTCGCTGGAAGTTCTTTCGTCTGCATTTCCAGTATCTTTGTGCGTTTGATCTGGTTGGGGATTACGACTATTTCCGCATCACGGCAGGGCCATTTACCCTCTCTGATCGCTTCGCTGGGCGTGAGCCAAGCAAATCACGTATTGACGTAGCCGCGTCCAAGTTTACCAGTATGAGCCATGATCCCGCCAAAACCCCCATCACGGCCTGAGAAAGTCTCGCTTTGGCGTTATCTAAAGCTGTTTCGCCAAGACATATTGTCGGCGCAGCCCGCAAAGCTCTATCGTGCGTGGATGGCGGAATTTAAGACGCCGTTCTTTCGTAGCTATCTGGCGAATGACCCCGAGCTTGTGAAGCGGGTGTTGAAAGACCGCCCCGATGATTTTCCAAAGTCAGATCGTATTGGTGCGGGTTTGCGGCCTTTGCTCGGGAATTCGGTGTTTTTGACCAATGGTGAGACATGGAAGCGCCAACGCCGCATTATCGACCCCGCGTTTGAGGGGGGGCGTCTGCGCGACACTTACGCAGCGATGTATGCAGCGGGGGAGGCCGCTGTGGAACGGATGGCGTCCAACCTAGGTGTGCAGGATATTGAGCCTGAAACATCCCACGCGGCCGCTGACGTGATCTTTCGCACATTGTTTTCCATTCCTATTGAGGATGAAACGGCGAGCGCCGTGTTTGAGAAATTCCGCGATCACCAACGCACGCAGCCGATCCTGAACCTTGCCGCGTTTATTCCCGGCCCGCGTTGGATGCCACGGTTTTTCAGTCGTGCCACCAAAGACACCGCCGCGGATATTCGCCGCCTGATCACCGAAATGACCGAAACGCGCATGGCCGAGATCAAGGCGGGCACCGCGCCAGATGATCTCGCGACCAAGATCATGACGACGGCAGACCCCGAGACAGGGGAAAAGTTCAGCACCGATGAAATGGTCGACCAAGTCGCTATTTTCTTCCTTGCAGGCCATGAAACCAGTGCGAGCGCCTTGGCGTGGGCGTTCTATCTTTTGGCGATGTATCCGGAATGGCAGGATAAGTTGGCAGCTGAAGCCGAAGCCGTCAGCGCGGACTTTGCCAGCGTGTCCAAGTTGCGTCTTGGCCGCGATGTCTTCCGCGAGGCTTTGCGCCTTTATCCACCCGTTCCGATGATGGTGCGCGAAACCAAGTGCCCCGAAGAAATGCGTAACCGTAAGGCGCCGAAGGGTGCGCAGGTCGTGTTGAGCCCGTGGCATTTGCATCGTCATGAACGTCTTTGGGACAATCCGGATGGATTTGACCCAACCCGATGGGCCACTGCGAACGGCAAGGAATGCCAACGCAACGCCTATATCCCGTTTTCCGCAGGTCCACGCGTTTGTACGGGGGCTGGCTTTGCGATGGTGGAAGGGCCGTTGTTCCTGGCGCTTTTGTTACGCCGATTCAAGTTTGAGCTGACGGATAAGGTGCCTGTTCCCGTTGCCCACCTAACAGTGCGCGCAAAGGATGGGATTTGGTTGAAAATTTCGGAACGAGATACGGCGTAAACCGCGTTATAGAACCACACGGAACTTCGGTCATCGGTTTCGTCAGCGCTTTATTTTTTGCAATTCGGTAAGACTGGCTCGATTTTGAGAACCCCGATTTTAAGGGGGTGAACAAAGTTGGCGGTTTAATGACTGTTGTGAAGCCAATTTCTATTGTTCTGACAGCCGCTAGTCGCGCGATGTCATTTTTGCGTTCGCGGTATGCCTGTCTGGTGGATCATGAGTTGGACCGTCATTTACTGACGGAAAGTGAGCGCGAAGATGAAAATATGCTCAACCGCGTACGCTCGGCGTTTTACGAGGCTTGATTGTCACGCAGGGTGTTGAGAACAAACACCCGTATCGCTGACGCGAGGCCCAC
>DQCL01000043.1:4966-6074 GCA_003533975.1 Octadecabacter sp.
TCCCAAAATTCCGGTTCCAATGAAACGCTGGTGCGGTGTCCGCGCAGGGTGAGGGAGTGCTTAACGGGGCGGGTTTTCATTCGTCTTCGAACTTCAACTGATCGAGCCGACCCTTGGCTTGTGCTTCGCGGGCGGCTTCTGCCAGTCGCTCGGCTTTCGTGCGCCCGAACTTGCGGGCGTTCAGATCGGCCTCGGCCTTTTTCTCTGTACGCTCGCGGTCCTTGCGGACTTTGTTGAGGTTTACGACTTCGTTCATTCACTTCGGGCCAATCATGTCCTCGGGGCGCACGACACGGTCGAATGTTTCTTCGTCCACGAACCCAAGCGCCACAGCTTCTTCGCGTAAGGTGGTGCCGTTTTTGTGCGCAGTCTTGGCGACCTTGGTTGCGTTGTCATAGCCGATTTCTGGCGCCAGTGCTGTGACCAGCATCAGGGATTCCTTCATCAGCTTGTCGATGCGCGGCTCATTGGCTTGCGTGCCAGCCAGCATCCGGTCTGTGAAGCTGTCGGTGACGTCACCCAAAAGCTGCATGGATTGCAACAGGTTATAGGACATCATCGGGTTGTAGACGTTGAGTTCAAAGTGGCCCTGTGAACCAGCGAAACCAATCGCCGCGTCATTGCCCATGATGTGGGCGCAAACCTGTGTCATGGCTTCGGCTTGGGTCGGGTTCACTTTGCCCGGCATGATGGATGAGCCGGGTTCGTTTTCTGGCAGGATCAATTCGCCTAGGCCGGAACGCGGGCCAGACCCCAAGAAGCGCATGTCGTTGGCGATTTTGTAGCACGCCATCGCCGTTGTTTTGATCGCGCCGGACATGAAGACCATCGCGTCATGTGCGGCGAGGGCTTCGAATTTGTTCGGGGCTGTCACGAACGGCAGGCCCGTGATGTCGGCCATATGTGCCGCAACCGTCGTGTCCCAACCTTTGTCGGTGTTTAGACCTGTGCCAACGGCAGTGCCGCCTTGGGCGAGTTCATAAATACCGGGTAGGGCCATCTTGATGCGTTCAATCCCGTTGCGGATCTTCTTGGCGTAGCCGGAAAATTCTTGACCCAATGTCAGCGGTGTCGCGTCTTGGGTGTGCGTGCGGCCGATTTTGATGAT
>DQCL01000071.1 GCA_003533975.1 Octadecabacter sp.
CCTGCTAGGTTATAATTTAATGCCTTTGCGACCTGCTAGGTCGACAAAATACTGCCAAGCGACGCGACCGGACCTGCTCCCTCGCGTCGCTTGCCATTCAATGGCCTCCGCGCGCAAGGTTTCATCGTCAATCATCACGCCATGCGCATCGCAATAGCCGCGGATCATCGCAAGATATTCGTCCTGATCGCAAGGATGGAATCCAAGCCACAGCCCGAAACGATCCGACAAAGACACCTTTTCCTCGACCGCCTCGGACGGATTGATCGCGGTTGAGCGTTCGTTCTCGATCATATCGCGGGGCATCAAATGGCGGCGGTTAGACGTGGCATAAAGCACAACGTTTTCCGGCCGGCCCTCAATCCCACCATCCAAAACGGCCTTCAGAGATTTGTAATGCGCATCATCATGGCCAAAACTGAGGTCGTCGCAAAACATGATAAACCGCTCAGGACGGCCACGCAGCAACGCCAGACAACGCCCGATGCTTGGCAGGTCTTCGCGCTGGACCTCAACGATCTTCAAGTCTTTGTGCGTCGCTTGAACATCACCATGTATCGCTTTGACAAGCGAAGACTTTCCCATACCCCGCGCGCCCCAAAGAAGCGCGTTATTGGCGGGCAAACCTTTGGCAAATTGCACCGTGTTAGCATGTAGCGTGTCGCGGGAACGGTCGATCCCAACCAGCAACGACAGATCCACACGGTTCACAGTTTCAACGGGCTGCAGACAGTCAGGGTCCGCGTGCCAAACATAGGCCGAGGCTGTGAAGTCCGGGGCGGCTGCGGGTGCTGGGGCCAATCGCTCCAGCGCCTGCGCAATACGCCCTAGGACTTCATCGTTCACGTGTTGGCCTCATCGTCTTCGTCGATGTCTTCGCCTTCTTCGTCGTCTTCAAACCACAGCCCCTCGGCCCGCAATTTCGCTTCACGCTTTTTCTCAACACGAGACACGAGGAAGATAGAGATTTCATAAAGGCCGTAGACCACAACAAACAAAATCACCTGCGTGATGATATCTGGTGGGGTCACCAATGCGGCCAACAACAAGATGCCAACGACAGCATACTTACGCACGTTGCGCAGTCCTTCTGCGCTGACCAATCCGGCCTTGCCCATCAACGTAAGCAGCACAGGCAGCTGGAAACACATGCCAAACGCCATGATGAATTTCAGCGTGATATCGAGGCTTTCATTCACCTTACCGAAGAAGGTAATCCGGATGCCGTCAGCCACAGGCGCAGCTTCAGGAACGCTTTCTGGAAGGTCACCCGAGACCGAGCGCATCAGGTCGGCAATCAAAGACGGTACATCGGCAAAGCCTAGGAAAAACGCCATCGCCAATGGTGTAACGATGAAATGTGCAAACGACGCACCAAGCAGGAACATCACAGGTGACGCGATCAGGAACGGCAAGAACGCGCCTTTTTCCTTGGAGTAAAGTCCAGGCGCCACGAAACGCCAGAGCTGGAAGCCGATCACAGGGAACGCCAAGGCAAAGCCAAACACCATTGAGATACGGAACAACGTGAACAGGTATTCCTGCGGCGAAGTATACTGCATCGTCGGGCTTGGATCGCCTAACTCACGCAGTGTCGCTTCAATCGGTTCAAGCAAGAACTGCAAAATCGGCTCGGCTACTGTAAAAGCAATGACAATGCCGACGATAAACGCCAGCACAGCACGGATCAGTCGCGTGCGCAGCTCTGCCAAATGTTCGATCAGCGGTGCTGCGCTGTCTTCAATGCCGTCTTCGTTTGTGTCGGTATCGCTCATTTCGCGTCCTTGCTCGGCGTCTTAGCCTTAGGCGTGGTTTTCTTGGCCGCTGGCTTTTTAGCAGGTGTCTTTTTCGCTGCTGGTTTCTTCGCCGCGGTTTTCTTAGGGGCCGACTTTTTTGCAGCAGCTTTCTTTGGCGCTGCCTTGGCTGCCTCAAATTTTGCAGCCGATGCTGCCTCAGTTGCCGCTTGCGCCTTTTCAGACGCCATGCGGTCTTCAGCGGCTTTGGCCATCGCCTTGTTTATCTTTTCGGCGTTGGCAGCACGTTCGTCCGATAGCTTTGATTTCAACGCTTCCGTTTCACCGCCCCCCTTTAGGGTAGACTTCACAGCCCCCTGCGAGGCTTCGCGGATCTTGTCGACGCCGAACTTTTGCGGGTTCGCAGCGGCCTTGATGGTTTTGTTGATGTCCTTCATGCCCGTTTCATCGGCGGCGGCATTCATCGCGCTGGAAAACTCCCGCGCCATGCCTTTCGCTTTGCCCACGAATTGGCCGACCTGTCGAAACAGGTTCGGAAGGTCCTTGGGGCCAATGACGATCAACGCCACGATCCCGACAACCAACATCTCCATCCAGCTTAGATTAGGCATTTGACGCCCCCCGCTCTGTGTATGGTGTCACAGGTGACTTAAACCTTGGTGTCGTCTTCGGACGGGGTCACGTCTTTTGCATCTTCTGCCAGCGCATCTTCTGACATCGCTTCTTCAAGTTCTTTGCCGCCATCATCAACGCCCTTTTTAAACGCTGTAATGCCTTTGCCGACTTCCCCCATCAGGGACGAAATCTTGCCGCGTCCAAACAGGACCAGCACAACGACTGCGATCAAAAGAAGACCTGGAAGGCCGATATTATTAAGCATGTATTCTCTCCAAGAGTGGCAGGCGATGTTGCCCGCATTGGCTTTGCAGAAAACAGAAGTAGTCGTCCGCAGGCGAATTTGGAAGGGGAAAAGTGCAAATTGGCTCCCTAATCCACAAGGGTTTGGTCAGTATTGTGACAGTTTTCTGGCAGTTGACAGTTTATTGTCATAACCTCGCACAAAAGGAGCCTTCATATGCGGCGTGCTGACAGATTGATGAACTTGATTCGGCACCTGCGTGACGGGCACTTGCATCGTGCGATCGACTTGGCGGACGCGATGGAGGTTTCCCTGCGCACAATCTATCGTGACATGGAAACGCTGGCGAAATCCGGCGTTCCCATTGAAGGCGAACGCGGCACCGGATACCGCGTCACGGCCGCCATTACCCTGCCCCCGCTGAATCTTTCGATGGCTGAACTAGAGGCGTTGCACGTTGGGCTTGCCGCGATGCGTGAAGCGCAAGACCCCAACCTCGCCGCTGCTGCGTCGAGCCTTGCATCAAAACTGGATGGGGTGCTGCCTGAACTCAATGCTCCAAAATCACTGGCTGTTTATCCGTTTGCGGATGCCGCGCGGGGGTTTCAGCACTTACCGAAGATCCGCAGCGCCATTCGTGCGCGCCAAAAGTTGTTGATCAACGTGGGCGTACGTGACCGCACTGTGCGCCCGTTACAGTTGGATTACTGGGGCCGCCTTTGGACGTGCATTGTGTGGTGCGACACCACCCGTAAATTTGACGAGCTACGCATCGACCAAATCACATCACTGCGCATCTTGCCGAGCTTGTTCGTTGAAGAAGAGGGTAAACGGTTGGAAGATTACCGCTCAGGCAGTGCGCGGGAAGATGAAACAACGATCACGCCGGATCATCAGCCATAGGATTGTACCCTTCTTGGGCAGAAATACCGACGGAATATCAGCCTTCATCTCGGTGCCATCATCCAAGGTGAACTCCACAAGGCTTTCGAACCCCATAAAGCGCGCGCGTTTCACCGTGCCACGTGCAGGCGTTCCTTCCGCGATGGTCGCGTTTGGGCCCTTACCGTGGCGGTCAAAGTCGATTTTGACGTGTTGAGGACGGATCACAATATCCACAACCGTGCCATCGACCACGCCCGGCACGAGGAACTGGCCAAAGTCTGTTTGCGCTAATGCGCCATTAACTTTGGCCGTCACACTATTGATATCACTAAAGAAACCTGCCGCTTCTTTATCCACGGGCGCGTTGTAAATGTTATAAGGTGCGCCTTTCTGAACGATCTTACCTTTGCGCATCAAGGCAATTTCATCGGCCATCCGCAT
>DQCL01000079.1 GCA_003533975.1 Octadecabacter sp.
TTTGTCTTTGTCATATAAATATCCTGGGGGGAGTCGCTTGCGACGGGGGGCTAGCCCCCCTCTCCGCCCGCTGCAGGCGCACTCACATCGTCAATGGCAGCAACAACCATCGGCAAACAAACATCGCTCGAAAACGAGTGATCCGCCCCATCCACCAGCGTTAGGCGCATATCCGGACTGTCCGCATGGTCAAGCAAACGCAACGCGACCTCCACGCTCACCGATGTATCCGCCGTCCCAAGTAAGAACCGCACCGTAAAGTTTAACCGGAGCGCAGAGCGCAGCACCAGCCGCTCTCGGCCTTCTTCAATCAAGCGCTTGGTGATGATGTAGGGATCGCCGTACTCAGACGGCAGTGCCACGCGCCCCTCGCGCTCCAACTCCGCTCGTTGCGCCGCATCAAAGCCGGCCCAAAACCCGTCTTCCGTGAAATCCGGCGCCGCGGCAATACCAACCAACCCAACGACCCGCTCCGGCATGGCACGCGCAACAAGCAGCGAAATCCACCCCCCCATGCTGGACCCGACCAAGACAACCGGCCCGTCGATTAAGCTAAGCGCAGCGCAGGCATCTTCATACCAATCCCCGATGCAGCCATCCTCGAACGCGCCGCTGCTTTCACCGTGCCCCGAATAGTCGAATCGCAGAAACGCACGGCCTGTTTCAACCGCCCAGTTTTCAAGGAAAACGGCCTTCGTCCCGGTCATGTCGGACTTGAAACCGCCCAAGAACACGACGGTCGGACCCCGCCCCACCGTCAAATGATAGGCAATTTCACGACCCTGCGACGTTACCAATGTATCAACCATTTCAATTCCCTAGCGTCAGTGTTTCCACACCATAGCCCAGCGGAGTCAGCAGGTAAATTACGTTACCCTGTTATCACGTGACGATACACTCACGTGTGAACCTCTCATGGGACACGTCTTCACAGCTCTCGCAGATCCAACCCACCAAAACACGACGGCCAGCCCCTGACCGATCTCAAAGCCAAATTCGAAAAAATACTCAAACGGGTTCACCGCCCCGCGGACCTCAACAAGCTCCCCGCTTGGCTTCACCACATTGACCTATTGGGCAGCAATTGTGTTCTTCTGGTTGCGGATAGCCCATGCCGTGAGAATGATTTCAGGCAAGACGGTCTTCCCTATCCGTTCGATGGTTTTCAATGTCGGCTGGCTTTGCACCCTTACCATGGGCTACGCGGTTTTTGCTGCTCGGGTCTAAGTTGGCCTTTCTTCCCCGCAAATAACACCAAACTTGGCCCATCTCCGCGTGGGCCATTTACCAGTCCAGACCCATATCAAACCCATACGGTTTCCATATGCTTTCCATACGCCCCTTGACGCACCCTTGCTGCTGGGTCAAAACGCCCCATATATCACCCGCAACCGGGCGCTTTGTAGGCGCCAAACTGACGAGGAGCCGAACACATGGCCCAAATCTCCCTTACATTTCCCGACGGCAATTCACGTGACTACGACGCAGGCGTAACCCCTGCCGAAGTCGCAGCATCTATTGCGTCATCGCTGGCGAAAAAAGCCATCTCTGCGACTGTAAATGGCGCGCATCACGACCTGCAGTGGCCGATTGATGCGGACGCGTCCATTGCGATCAATACCATGAAAGACGAAGAACCTGCGCTGGAACTTATCCGCCATGACCTCGCGCACATCATGGCGCGCGCGGTGCAGGAAATCTGGCCGGAGACACAGGTCACCATTGGCCCCGTTATCAAAGACGGCTGGTACTATGACTTTGATCGCAAAGACCCTTTTACACCTGAAGACCTCGCGGTCATCGAAAAGAAGATGAAAGAAATCATCAACAAACGCGACGAAGTCCGCACTGAGGTCTGGGAACGTGCCCGCGCGATCAAGCACTACGAAGACTTGGGCGAACCGTACAAGGTCGAACTGATCGAAAGCATTCCGGGTAACGAAGACTTGCGCATGTATTGGCACGGTGACTGGCAAGACCTGTGCCGTGGTCCGCATCTGCAAAACACAGGCCAAGTGCCGGGCGATTCATGGAAACTGATGTCTATCGCGGGCGCCTATTGGCGCGGCGACAGTGACCGCGCGATGTTGCAACGCATCTACGGAGTGGCGTTCCAGAACAAGGAACAGCTCAAGGCGCACATGAACATGCTCGAAGAGGCTGCCAAACGTGACCACCGAAAACTGGGCCGCGAAATGGACCTGTACCACATGCAAGAAGAAGCCCCAGGTCAGGTGTTCTGGCACCCCAACGGTTGGCTGATTTACACGCAATTACAAGACTATATGCGCCGTAAGCAACGCGCTGGCGGATACGTCGAAGTAAACACACCACAGGTTGTTGACCGAAAGTTGTGGGAAGCATCGGGTCACTGGGAAAAGTACCAAGACCATATGTTTGTCGTCGAAGTGGACGAAGAACACGCCCGCGAGAAGACAGTTAACGCGCTAAAGCCGATGAACTGCCCCTGCCACGTTCAGGTCTACAACCAAGGCATGAAGTCTTACCGTGACCTGCCCCTGCGCATGGCCGAGTTTGGTTCGTGCAACCGCTATGAACCATCCGGCGCCCTGCACGGCATCATGCGCGTGCGCGGGTTCACCCAAGACGATGGCCACATCTTCTGTACCGAGGACCAGATCGAAGCAGAAACTGCGCAGTTCATTACATTCTTGTCGGAGGTCTACAAAGACCTCGGATTTGAAAACTTCAGCGTCAAATTCTCCGATCGCCCTGAAAAACGATCCGGCAGCGATGAGGTGTGGGACAAAGCCGAAGCCGCGTTGCTGAAAGCCACCCGCGCAGCAGGGATCGAGCCTGAGTTGAACCCTGGTGAAGGTGCGTTCTACGGACCAAAACTGGAATTCGTTCTTACCGACGCGATTGGACGTGACTGGCAGTGCGGCACCCATCAGGTGGACTTCGTGCTCCCGGAACGCCTTGATGCGAACTACATCGGTCCGGACGGCGAAAAGCACCGCCCCGTTATGTTGCACCGCGCCACATTGGGGTCGTTCGAACGTTTCATCGGTATC
>DQCL01000327.1 GCA_003533975.1 Octadecabacter sp.
CAATCGGATGCAGGGTTTTACGATCTGCTGCTCCATTCCCAAGACCAAGCATTTGACGTCGCAGGACTTGCCGCGATCCTCAGTGAAACGGGTTGGGGTGCCCCTTCATTTTGCGAAGCTGCGGCATATGATTTATCGAGGTTCGCGCCCGTTCCGAAAGGAATGACTGTGATTGACCAGATGGCAGCGGCGGAAAAACTGGACGGTACTATGAAGGTGCATGTGGGGTATGCCCGCCTTCAAAAGGCGGAACCGTTCAAGCTGGATTTGAACCGCATCCCGCATCTGCGGGGCGTGAAACCGGACGCCCTTTCACGGGCTGTTGCGCAGGGGCGAGAGTTGCCGCTGACGAGGGCTGGCCAAGGGTACAAGTTGCAGCTTCCCAAGGCATCGGCACCTTTGCTCGCTGCGGTGAACGGACAGCGTACATTGTCCGAAATTGCCCAACGTAACAGGGTCGATCCAATTGGATTTCAGGCTGTGTGGAGCCAGGTTGAGGCAACCCTAACCGGCTGGGGTTTAATGCTTTATTCAAACCTATTGAAACGGTCCTAAGGTGTGCGGACGATTAGCCACAACACTTCCACATGACGCGATGGCGCAGATATTTGTGGCAGCGTCCGCCAATGATTTGCCGGACGTACCGAACTATAATGTTTGCCCGACGGTGCAAGTTGCTACTGTGACAACAGGTGAAAACGGTCGCAGCTACAGGCCAATGCGGTGGGGCTTCATTCCCCATTGGTATCAAAAGCCGAACGGCGGCCCATTGCTGATAAACGCACGTGCCGAAACGATTGCTGAAAAGCCTGCGTTTCGATCGGCTTGTCGGGAACGGCGCTGTATTATTCCGGCGGCGGGGTTTTATGAATGGACACGTTTGAAAGATGGCACGAAATTACCGTGGTACATCCAACGCAGCGACGGTGCGCCCATTGCCTTTGGCGCGATCTGGCAGGACTGGGGCGATGTGGGCGCAACAGCGGCCATTGTCACGACAAGCGCGAACGAAGCGATGGGTGAGATCCACCACCGGATTCCAGTGATTTTAGAACAAGACCAATGGGCGCTGTGGCTTGGCGAGGAAGGGAAAGGAGCGGCTGAACTGATGCACGCCACGGACGAGGACACGCTGTCATTTCATCGCGTCGACCCTGCGGTCAATTCCAACCGCGCACGTGGGCCGGAACTGATTGATCCGCTGGATATTTAGGCGTCAGGTGATCACATCAGGTTCGATCCGACCGATGATCGCCTTCATATCGCTGATCTCAAACGCGGCGCTGCGCACGGACTGCAACGCGGCTTGCGTGTCTTGATTAGTGTCACCGTTCAACCCTGAATACTGCTCAAGATAAAGCCGGACGGTTGCGCCTTGTGTGCCAGTTCCCGAAAGGCGGAACACCGCGCGTCCGCCGCCTTCAAACGCGATGCGCAGGCCTTGATTGTCGCTGACTGAACCATCGACGGGGTCAAGATAGGAGAATTCATCGGCGGTTGTGACCGTCAGTCCAGCGAAGGTTTGCCCCGCGAGCTGGCTAAATTTACCGCGCAGGTTTTGCATCATGTCATTGGCTTTGTCTGTCGCTACGGCCTCGAAGTCATAGCGAGAGTAATAATCACGCCCGTAGGTCTTCCAGTGGTCCTCAACAATCTCGGATACGGATTGTTTGCGCACCGCAAGAATGTTGAGCCACAGCAAAACCGCCCAAAGACCATCCTTTTCACGCACATGGCTAGACCCCGTGCCGGCGCTTTCTTCACCGCAAATTGTGACCTTTCCAGCGTCCAGCAAGTTGCCGAAAAATTTCCAGCCGGTTGGCGTTTCATAGGCATCAATGCCGAGCTTTGCTGCCACACGATCACTCGCGGCACTTGTCGGCATGGAACGTGCGATACCTGATAAGCCATCTGCGTAGGCAGGTGCGAGATGGGCGTTTGCCGCAAGAATGGCGAGGCTATCAGATGGGGTGACATAAACGCCGCGCCCGACGATCATGTTGCGGTCGCCATCACCATCTGAAGCGGCACCAATGTCTGGGGCATCGTCGGACATCATCAAATCCATCAGCTCCTTCGCCCAAATCGGGTTGGGGTCAGGGTGGCCTTTTCCGAAGTCTTCGAGGGGGATACCATTGGTAACTGTGCCAGCCGGTGCGCCAAGGATATCTTCTAGAATAGTCGATCCATATGGCCCCGTGACAGCGTGCATTGCGTCAAAGCGCATCGTGAATCCATCAGCAAACAAGGCGCGGATTGCGCCGAAGTCAAACAGGCTTTCCATCAAGTTTTGATAATCTGAAACAGGGTCAACGACTTGGACACTCATGCCGCCGTGGCTGGTTGTGCCGATGCGTGACAGATCAACGTTGTCTGCTGCAATGGTTTTGTAGTGACTGATCGATGTCGTGGCTTCGAACACTTTAGCGGTTAGCCCTTCAGGGGCGGGGCCACCGTTGGCTGCGTTGTATTTCACGCCGAAATCCTCGTCGATGCCACCGGGGTTATGGCTTGCCGACAGAATGAAACCGCCATCCGCCTTGTTCAGTCGGATCAGGTGGGATGCGGCGGGGGTCGACAAAATGCCGTTTTGCCCGACGATCACCGCAGCGGCACCATTGCCCGCGGCCATTTTGATAATCACCTGAATGGCGTCTGTGTTGAAATAGCGCCCGTCACCACCGACAACGAATGTCTTGCCCTCGCCACCGCCAATGGCGTCAAACGTGGCTTGGATGAAGTTCTCGAGGTACTTCGGCTCCATAAAGACGCGTGTCTTTTTGCGCAGGCCGGACGTGCCGGGCATTTGGCCTTCGATTGGGGCTGTCTCTACTATCTCAATCTTCAAGGGTCTGTCCTTTGTTAATGGTGCCGCAACGCGCTGCAATGCGCCGACACCCAAAGCCTAACATGACAATCTATCGAGAAACATCTGGAGTTCGCAGCCGAGGGTACAGCCAGCGGCCAAACCGAGCGTGTGTATCTCTGATGTCATGAAGGTCACCAAGTGGCAGTCCCTAGGGTAGGGGAATGTAAACCTCAGTCTGTCTCAAGTTATAATAAATAATTCTATAACAATAACTTAGTTTGCTAAACTGCTCTCACCTAGGTACCATCAATCTCATACATTTGATGTCGCTAGATGGTCTTGTGCCGGATTTGCGCGTGCTGGCTGATACTTTCCGAAAATGGTGTGTAGAGAAATCTATTCCGCTTGATGCGAACAGCATCGAGAAAATTTTCACGACATGGTGCAAGAGCTATTCGCCACGATAGCCGTTCAACAAACGGTCGTTTTTGGAAGCTTATAGATCAAGTAATGACGCCTATAGCTTATGAGCACAGTATCGCTTAAGTTCTACTGAACTTAGTCATAGTTTAATCGTTTTCACAAAAAAGGGGCCGTCTTTGAGTGCTGTCGTTTCCACCCCGACATGGCAATTAGTTTTGGTTGTCTGGGGCACAAAATATGGTGC
>DQCL01000311.1 GCA_003533975.1 Octadecabacter sp.
CTCCACCAACGCTCCTTGAAAACAAACAAGAAATTTACACTAGTGGGTTTCTGCGCACCAAACGGCGCACCAAACCATGATGCGCTTGGATGGGGTCGACATGGGTCTCCGAGGGCGTGGCGTCGAATACCCTAAGGGCAACCGCCCTTCTTCACTGGAAAGCACATCCAACGCCGCCTAAAGTCCTCTCGAGCTCCACTAGTCGTTCGGTACCAGATGGTCGATTTCGAGAAAGTCAGAAAGTATGACGCCGCCGCTCTGCGTGACGAGGCGGACCGCATATCGCGGAAGCTTGCTGTGTTCCTTGCGGGCCCCTTTATCAACGAACTTCTCCCGCAAACGGACAAGGTCAACTCCGAAACATCAGCAAAGCGCCTTAGGTTTCACCTACTCGCAGCGCTAACGCACAGTGGTCACACGGTGTATCTCGGGGAAGACACGAAAATGCGTGCAAATGGTGTCGCCCAATTTGGCCCCCTAGGAAATGCGGTTGTGTATGAACGTCATCACATCACCAAAAACGTCGACGCGCTTCTGGTATTGCCTGACAGTCCGGGCTCGTTTTGCGAGGTTGGCGACTGGGTGACGGACAAAAGGTTCTGCGCCAAGATGATGCTGGTAGTAGACAAGCAATATGAGGGTGAGCTCAACTTTGTGAACGAAGGCGTTGTTCGCTTAGCCCAAGCTTATCACGCGCGCGTAGAGTATCTGGACTATGAGGACTTGGGTGCTGTCCAGTCCAAATGCGAGGAGTTCCTGACCAGTATCGCGCAAGACTTGGAAGTGGAGGCCTTGTTTGGCAGAAAGTAAGCCCTCTCTGGTAACGGACTACTTGGTTGTGATGCGCCTTATACAGCCAGCGCGCATCCAAGATGTTAAGCGCATGTTGCCGAAAATCCTCGGGGGCAACGAGGACGAAACAGTGGACGAAGGTCTGGACCGGGTACATGCGAAACTTCGTCGAGATGGGCGACTGGTTTCTGTACGGCGCGGCACCTACATCCTTGACGCCGATGGAATGCGGATCGCTGGACGGCACATCAAAGAAAGAAACTTGGACAACGCAAGATTGTTCTTGATGAAAGAGCAAAGGAAGAAATATCGTAAACGTGCGGGGTGGCTTGGATAGAGCGCTGCAACAGCGGCTCTGCCTTTCAGGTCTCCCATGTAAGGACGTGTGATTTGCAAGAGCCGGATGCGCTTTGGCTGGCTCCCACCCAAATCGCATCCGTCTCTTGCAAATCACACTTTGAAGCAATCGGTACGAGATTGGCCAAACCATGCCGCCCCGCTCCTACTATCTTGAGCCGCAGAAAACTGACTACTTGGCATTCGCGAAAGCCTATCTCTCTGATGAATATGGCATCGCCAAAGCGTTCATCGACGAGAAAGGACTGCCATACATCAGGAACGCCGATCATTTGGCAGCATATCTCGGCGTTTCACCTTCACTGGTTCGTCAGATCCTACATAAAAAAGAGTACCACTATCGGCAATTCCCACTGCCAAAGGCAGACGGGCCGCCTCGCCTGATCTCGACGCCAAAAACGTATTTGAAAACAATTCAGTGGTGGATTGGGGACAACATCCTCTCCCACGTCGCCCTAGGTGACGAAGTTCACGGGTTCCGTCAGGGACACAGCTATGTGACCAACGCACGGGTCCACCTTGGCTGCAACCACATCCTGAACATGGACATAGAGCAGTTCTTTCCATCAATCACGAAACCCATGACCACCTCAGTCTTCACGTCACTCGGCTACGGGAAAGAAGGTGCGGGCGTTCTCGCTGAGCTTTGTACACTTGACGGCTCAACTCCAACCGGTGCTCCGACGAGCCCGGCAATCGGCAACATGGTCCTCGTTGATTTCGACCGAGCCATGACGAAATTGGCGGGAGAGAACACCTTGAAATACACGCGGTATGCGGACGATCTGACTTTCTCATCCAACGAGTGGATTTCGCCCGAGTTCGCCCTTCAAGTCGAGGAAGTGCTCAAAGGTTATGGGTTCGCTCCAAAGGGCACGAAGACGAAATTCATGGGGCGAAGCGATCGGATGGAAATCACAGGTGTCACAATCAATGAAGGAACCAACCCGCCTAGGGAATGGCGCAACTGGGCGCGTGGATTTCTTCACCGCGCGCGCATGAACCCACACCAATACGCGCATGAATGGAAGAAGATCGCCGGTATCTATGGGACGTTGAAGTCCATGGACCCAGATGAAGACAAGCTACTGACGAAAAGGGCGAAACAGGTTTTGAACTTAGTCAGATCATAGCGAAAGCTGCTCGACCAGTAAGCGTCGTTGAGGGATGATGTGGCTCCAGACCTGAGACACGGCTGAGTACCGGCAGCCTAGACGGCGCGGCGGGGGCCGGTACGTGGCGCTCAGGCCTGTTCCCTGCTGGCACGATGAAGTGGAGGCATGGCGCCAGCGTCATGGCAATGAGTACGACAACTATGGCGCGGCCCTACTCCGTGACCTCAGAGATCACCGCGGCCACGCCCCGGAACTGCTCCAACGCCGCCTCAAGGTTCTCGACGATCTC
>DQCL01000126.1:0-2293 GCA_003533975.1 Octadecabacter sp.
CTGTCTTTGATGGTGTCGAGCTTGGCGAATGCCTGTGCCTGACCTTCTTCTGTTTCCAGAACATCATAAACGTCGTCTTTCGCTACGCCGTCACAAAGCAAAGCCCATTCCATGTTGTTGATTGGGCGCTTTTCGAGGGAACGCATACCTGGGTATGTTTCTGTGTCGAAGATTGCGCAGATGTCTGTTGGTGCAGTGTCGCCAACGAGGTCTGTGCGGTAACCAACAGTCGTGGAGTATACGATCTGTGGGATAAAGCAGTCGGAAACCAACAGGTCGCCGAAGTCGTCTGACGCAGAGGAACCATCATCGCCCGGTGCAAGCTGCTCATCCGCGTCGATTTCCAGCGCAAGGCCTTCGTCGCACAGACGAATTGCATCGGATGCAACCACGTCAACAACATCCCAAGTGACGTTGCCCGCTTCGTTCATCGCACGAAGCTTCGCAACTGCTTCAGCAGAGGATTCATCGTTGATGATGTTAACGCCAGTCATCTCAGCGTAAGGTGTGTGATACGCGTTCTGCTGTGATGCGGAATATGCGCCGCCCCAGCTAACGATTGTCATTTCATCGGCCATGTGGCCGTCAGCAACTGCGAGTGTCGCAGTCAGTGTCAGACATGTTGTGGCCATCAATTTCATAGTCGTTTTCATTGAAGTCTCCCATTGAAGTGCCCGGTTTTGTACGTTTCAGCGTGACCATCCGGGCGACGGACATGCTGTTTTATCGAACGCGGCGCAGTTATGCGTCTAGCGCTCGGCAATCCTCTGCGAGCCAGCCAATCTCGATCATTTCGCCAGGCTTCAGACGTTTCTGATCAGGCGCGTTACGTGTTTTAATCACGAACTCATCGGTTCCAGCCACGCGCAGGCGTGTTCTAAAGATATCGCCCATGTAAATGAACTCAAGCACTTCGGCTTTCAGTGTATGGGCATCAGCGTGCAGGCGCTCACGGTTGAATTCTACGCGTTCAGGGCGGATGGAAACGCGCGTGCGCTCGCCGACTGTCGATACGTTCACAGGAACCGCATCAATAATGTCACCACTGTCGAGCTTGACGATACAGGTGTTGCCCTGAATTTCCTGCACTACGCCTTCCAGCGTGTTGTTCTCACCGATAAACTGCGCAACGAAGCTGTTTTCAGGCTGTTCATAAAGCTGATCAGGCGGCGCAAGCTGTTGAATGCGACCATCATCAAACACAGCAACGCGGTCTGACATTGTCAGTGCTTCGGTCTGGTCGTGGGTCACGTAAACCGTGGTGATCCCCAACTCATGTGCGAGGTTCGTAATTTCGAATTGCAGCGTTTCGCGCAGCTGCTTGTCCAACGCACCGAGCGGTTCGTCCATCAAAACGAGCTCAGGCTCAAATACCAAAGCCCGCGCAAGTGCGATACGTTGCTGCTGACCACCAGAAAGCTGTGCAGGACGACGTCCGGCAAAGTCTTGCATCTGAACCATGCCCAGCGCGCGCATGACTTTTTCTTCACGCTCGGACTTGCCGATTTTGCGCACTTCCAGCGGGAAGGACAGGTTTTCGGCGACTGACATATGCGGGAACAACGCATAGTTCTGGAACACCATGCCAATACCCCTTTTTGACGGGTGGACAAATCCTTCCGAAAGCATCGGCTTGCCATCAATAACGATATCCCCCTCCTCTGGTCTCTCCAATCCGGCGATGCAGCGCAAGGTGGTTGTTTTGCCGCATCCGCTGGGGCCAAGAAGCGTTAACATTTCTCCCTTGTTCACTTCAAGCTGTACGTGATTAACTGCCACCACGTTCTTAAAACGCTTAAACAGGTTTTGTATCTCTATGAATGCCATTCAATTTGTCTCCTTCGGTGTAAACGTTCACGGGTTCAGGCCCGCCCTGGCGCGACTTATTTCGTATAATCTGCTGCCGTTGGAGTATNNACCATGCCAATGCCGCGCTTGTGTGGTGGGATGTTGTTGATTGATACGCCATCAAGCAGGATGTCACCGTGGGTGGCTGTTTCGAACCCTGCAAGCATCATAAGGCACGTCGTTTTGCCCGACCCAGATGGCCCAAGCATCGTCAGAAACTCGCCCTTGGGCATCGAAAGGTTCAGGTCTTTGACCACCAACACTTCGCCGTCGTAACTTTTCTGGACACGTTCAAAGGCCACGAAAGCCGACTGCGTATCTGTCATATAGACATTCCCCCCTGCGGATAGGCGCCCGCATCATCCGCGCAGGTCACCCAAGTCTGAACGTCAGACTGCTTGAGAGTCTCAAAGAATACAACATGATTCGTGGAAGGTTGTGGCGC
>DQCL01000126.1:2326-2567 GCA_003533975.1 Octadecabacter sp.
AACAGGTTCATATTCTAACAGATTAACTGATTTCTATGCTGATCATTTGATCGCGCGGCGCATCCCAATTTAATGTGCCGCGCGACTGGTTCATCCAACGACGTTGAAATCAGGGCCGTAAGGATAACCGGTGATGTTTTCGTTGCCGTCTTCACTGATCACAAGGATATCGTGCTCACGGTAGCCACCCGCACCTGGGTTCCCTTCGCCAATTGTAAGCATCGGCTCCATTGAAATCACC
>DQCL01000163.1:0-318 GCA_003533975.1 Octadecabacter sp.
ATGCAAGTATCGCCGCGATAATGAGCGACATAATAAGAAAGGAAATAAAGACTTCTGACGGCGCATCACTCGCGCCGCATTGACCAGGCATGTTCCAATACCAAGCGAAGCGCCAATGGCAAATGGTGCCCGTCATAAAGATAGGCAGAGCGAGCAACGCCAATGCGACGAAACTCAATTTGAGAAAGAGTTTCACCAAACCTCCCTCACCCAATTCTTCGGCACACCCGCCAACGACAGCACCATCAACGGTCCCCACAGCAACGCCGAAATCAAACTCAGCTTGGCGAAATGGATCGGAACCGACAGCCCGCCCGT
>DQCL01000163.1:395-3900 GCA_003533975.1 Octadecabacter sp.
ACCAGCGCCAGTCCCAACAGCCACTTCACCCCTTCAGGCCACCACAGCGCCAAAACGCGCGGCACGGCCCAGCCGAGTGCGGCAAGGCACATGGCGGGGAGGACGAGGCCGTTGAAGTACGCTTCGTTCAACTTTTACTCTCCAGATATCGCCGCTTTGCTTCCTCGGACCGCTCATAATCCCGCACCATGTTTTCAATCGCCACTTCGTCGGATTTATCGGCATAACGGAACTCAGAATCCGCGTAGCGGTTGATTTCCTGAATGACCATTTCCACCGTGATCGGCTGGCGCATATCGTTGATCATCGCCAGCTTGGTGTCGTAATCCTTCGCCAAGAACAGATCAGGCGTTTCCATCCATTCATCCGGCAATTCAAAATCCATCGCACGCACCTTAACGGCATCCGTGATGTTCTTGATCGCGCGGCCCGTAAAGCGTGGGTCCGCCTCTTGGATGCCTTTCAGATACGTCCCCAGTTTGTTGATCGTGTCCAGCTCCCCGATTTCAGAAGACACGCGGTCAAACACGTTCAACAAGCCTGCCTCGTGTGGCTTGGAATGCCCTTCAAAGCTCGCGGCGACGGCTTTTTTGATCTCTTGGGCGCTGAACACTTCATGATCACCCACCGGAATGTCATGGTTCTTGCCCATCAACAGATAAAGGATATCGACGTAATCCTCGCGGGTTTGCGGCCCATCCACAAGGAACCGCGCCCCCGCCCGCTGACGCAAAGCATCATCCACGTTCTCAGGGTAGTTGGAAAACATCCCAAACGTACAATTGCCGCGCACAACGGTATTTGCGCCCGCGAAGCTTTCCATCAGAACGGCCGTAATTTCCAGCTGGCCTGCGCTGGATTGTCGATCCCCGCGCTTACCCGCCAATTGGTCAATATCATCAATCGTACCAAAGCCGATCACATTGGGATCAATCACGTTGTTGATAAACGCTTTCGCGTTTTGACCGGATTTACCCTGATAGCTGTCGATGTTGTCGGTGCTCAGGTTTTGATACCGGAACGGATAATCCGCGACTTTGCAGTACTCCGAAATCAGCCCCGCCATCATTTGAATGAGCGTCGTTTTCCCCGTGCCCGGCGCCCCGTCCCCCATGAACGTAAAGATAAAACCGCCTAGTTCCGCAAATGGGTTCAGCTTGCGTTCGAAATCATAGGCCATGACCATCTTGGCCAGCTTCATCGACTGATATTTGGCGATGTGGTTGCCCACAACTTCGTTCGGTTTCTTGAACGTCATCGTCAGCGTAGAAGACTTCGCCGCACTTGCGGGGCTGAACCCACGAATTGTGAAATTATCCGCTTCGACCGTCCAAGACGCATCCGAAAACGCCGCCAATCGCCCAACCGTTGTCGCACGGGCGGCGACCTTGGCCATCAGCTGTTCCGCGTAGGCCAAAACCGTCGGGACAAGCCGCGCATCACTGTCTGCAAACAGCCCGACATCTTGGTCCAATTCCCACAACGCGCCGTGCAGCGCGAGCGTTGAATTGTCGCTCAGGACCTCTTCGACTTCACCAACTTCAACCGTTTCTTCACCCGCAAGGGACGCCAGCAAAAATGACGTGGCATTGCCAAACACATACAGCACCGCGAGGGCCTCTGCCGCCAATAGCTCCGAAAACTCGGTCTTCTTGCCCGCTGCCAATGGCCCTTCAAGGTTGGCACGTTTCAAATCGGCCAATCCGGTGCGATCGCTAAATTGTTCACCCACCGCCAGCGCAATCGCCAAAGCGCGGCGCAGCCCATGCAGCACGCTGGCTTGGGTCGGCGATGTCAGCCCGTCACCATCATCCGCTCCCTCAATCCGCGCCGCCAGTTGCACGCCTTCGGTGCGCGCGGTTGATCGTGTCACCAACCCGGGCGTGGTCGTGCGAAACCGCCTGCGCGTGCCGATACCGCTGGATTTCTCAGGCGCTGCAACCTCTTTCGTTTCCGCTATTCGGGGCGTGTGATCAAACCCCATGACCATCGCCGTGGCAGCATCATAATGCTTCGCGATATCTTCTTCGCGCAGCTCCATCGTGTCACTTGTCTGGCTCATAGGTTAATCCTCAGTCTATTTATAACTCAACACGCGGCCATTTGGCGAAACCACGAACTTGCGCACGTCAGAAAACCCTTCAGGTTTACGTTCTTCGAGCGCCTGATACGGGCGTTGGGGCAGAATGATGCTGCGCTCCATGCGTGTCGCGCCGTGTTCTGCGCCGCGCCCTGCAAACGGGTCCAGCGCGAACGTTTCACGCTCGACCGTTCCGAACCAGCCGGACTTTTCGCGGCGCGTTTCGGAACTTACCAATTCTTCTTCGGTCCAGACCAACGCCCAGTCCTCGCCCACAGGTGCGCGTGCCAACTCCAACACTTCGCGCAGCGGTCCCGCTTGGCGTGTGAACGCGTTGGAATACATCGGCCCAACATGGAAGCGGCGCAGGCGTTTGGGGTGCAAGTCATCAAAGTCCTCATCAAACCCTTTGGCGATGGTCAGCAATTTCAACCCACCCAACGATTGCGCCATTAGGTGCGCCTGCACTTCGGGCCAACGGCGGTCGTCCTTGGGCAGACCAACGCGCCCCGTGTCCTCGACCTCCATCATGTAGATCGTCGGTAGGTTGATCTGGCTGTCATAGACGGCCCAATGGATCATAAATTCGCGCCGCATCTGCTGTTTGTTACCCAGCCAAATGGCCGTCGGATCATTGCGTGCCCAAAAGAGTTCACCCTTGGAGAGTTCTTCGTAATACAACCGCTGGCTCAGCGCATATTGCAGCTTCGTCGGGATTTCCTGTTCGTTCAGGATCACCCGCACCATGTCTTGCTTTAACTGCTCTACCGAGTGCATCCCCGCCAGATGCTTTCCCGCCTGCGCGGCGTCAGACGCCATAGCCAGCAGTTCGTTGTGTACAGGAAATCCGCTGTCGACCCGATCAAACGTCAGCTTGCCTGCGTGGGCAAAGCGCCCGCTAAAATGATACTTATGTGCTAGCGCTTTGAACGTGTAATTCAGCCCGACAATATAGCGCGTCATCACCTCGACATCGCGCTTGGACAAACGGTTCTCCGCCTCAAGCGTCGCGGCGACGCGACCCAGATATCCAATTATTTTCTCGAACTTGCCAAAATACCGCCGCGTCACACGGGTGTCTTCCAGCTGGAAATGATCGAGGGGGGCGTCAGTCAATTTCGTAGAACTCCCGCAACCTTACCCAAAGAACGGTCAGAGCCAACCAAACGCCAACACTGTAGAAAACTTTCAAAATCAGCCAGGGCAGTAGCCCTGCGACGGGCCAAAGCACCGTCAACGCCATCATAGCCATTAGATATGGAAGCTCCGCGAACCAACGCATTGTGTTGGATCAAGCCCCATATTCATTGCTGTCGTGCTTCTCGACGATCTTCGCAAACCGGCGCATAAACCGCTCGTCCGCCTTGGCTTTCTGCTCCAGCACTTCACGGGCGAACACCATGTGATCCTCGTGGGCTTCCATCA
>DQCL01000337.1 GCA_003533975.1 Octadecabacter sp.
CAAACATCTCGCGGACCGAAATCTCTTCGGTTGGCTTCATATTTGGGTCAAGATTTTCTTCGGCCATGCTGGTGCCCTTACCTATCAAAATGTGCGTCGTCGCTTTGCGATTTGGATGCAACATATCGCGGTAAGCCGCAAGGGGAAGGGCTATTTCGCCCGGTTGTATTTAGAGTTTACTATGTCATGCTACGCGGGAGGGGACTGCCGTCAAATGACCACGCGCCAAGACATTGAAGATATGATCCACCGCGTCGCGCTGAATGATCGCGCGGCGTTCGAGGGGTTATATACTGCAACGAGCGCGAAACTTTTTGGTATTATCCTACGTGTCTTAAAGGATCGCGCCGCTTCGGAGGACGTTTTGCAAGACGTCTATTTGCGGCTTTGGCAGGGCGGGGCGCAAACCTTTGCGACGGGGCGTGCCAGCCCGATCAGTTGGCTTGCGACGATTGCACGCAACCGCGCGATTGATCGGTTGCGGCGCATTAAACCGGACAGCAACCTGGATGGGGTTGCTGAACCAAGTGATCCAGCGATGGGGCCAGAAGACCTCGCAGTGGCGTCATCCGAGCGCGCGCAAATCGATGCGTGCTTGGACGAATTACAGCCCGACCGTGCAACGGCAGTGCGTGGTGCTTACCTTGACGGGGACACATATGCCGACCTCGCGGCGCGTTTCGACGTTCCGCTAAATACAATGCGAACATGGCTGCGCCGCAGCTTGATAAGTTTGAAAGACTGTTTGAGCAGATGAGCGACGAAAGCGCCCTTACTGAAGACGACTTTGGTAGCGATGATATTCTCGCCGCTGAGCTGAGCCTCGGGCTGCTGTCGGGTGATGCGCTGACCCATGCCAAACGGCGTGCCCGCACGGATCTGCGTTTTTCCAGTTTGGTCGAAGATTGGGACATACATTTCAGCACGCTTACGGAAACGATTGAACCGGTAGCGCCGCCAAAGGGGCTGTTCGATAAGATTACGGCGCAGGCGTACCCTGAAAGTGCACAACGCATTTGGCACAAGCTAGGCATTCTGCCTGCCTTTATCGGGGCGGGGGCCGCGGCACTTGTGTTGATCCTGGCATTGCAGTTTGGCAATTATATGCAACCTGCGACGCCGGTTGCTAGTTTGGTCGCTGAAATGGTTGCTGAGGACGAAAGTATCATCGTCGCGGCAGCCTTTGTAGAACCCAGCAATACGTTGTTTGTTGAGTGGCAAGTTGGTGAAAGACTGCCGGATCGCGATGTGGAACTCTGGCTGGTTGCCGAAGGCGAAGCAATCTCGTTGGGGGTCTTGAGCAAAGAGGGCAAGATCACCGAGGTTTCCGTGCCCGAAGAGCTGCGAAGCCTTTTGATCGGTGGTGCGCTTGCGGTGTCTGATGAACCTCTTGGCGGCTCACCCACCGGTGTTGCGACGGGTGCTGTCCTTGCTGTCGGTGCAATTACCACCCTTTGATCACGTCGTGACACATCGCTGTAAAGCGCTGTAACACGCTGAAACGCATCCCCTGAAACACTGGCTTCTGTTGGCATTGGAAACGCAAACACGCGGTTCCAAGTTCAGTAAACTGGAGATGTTTCATGACTATCAAGATATTCACTACTGCCGCTGCCCTTGCTGACGGACACGCAGGCTAGCCTTGTTGAGACGCTGTCTGGTGCAAATCCTGACCTGCCACGTCGTTGGCGCAGAAGTGTTTTCTGAAGCTCTCGCTGGTTTGATTTCTGATGGCGACTGTGGCGGTCGCAGACGTCGATACATCAAACGGTGTGATCCACGTGATTGATCGTGTGATTTTGCCAAAACAGTAAAGCCCGACCCAAAGATCGAGCAACGGACCGAAGGCAATTCCCCTAGTGAGACCGCCTTCGGTCACATCTACGTGCGCTACGACGAAAACTATCCCCATGTTGCGACGAACGTTTTACAAGGAGCCAAGTTATCAGGAGTACAGCCATGAACCGCCGGACGTTTTCAATTGCCGCACTTGCAGCCGCCGTCTTTGGTGCAACTCGTACGGTGGCCGCTGATGGCCCCTATGAGGTTACGCGTACTGAGGCGGAATGGCGTGCCGCGCTGACCAATGCGCAATATAACGTCATGCGGGAAGAAGGCACCGAACGCGCTGGCTCGTCTCCATTGGACAAGAACTACGCCGATGGGATCTATCACTGCCGCGGTTGCGATCAGGCGCTTTACGCCTCGGAGCACAAATATGACAGCGGCACAGGCTGGCCATCCTTCTTTGATGTGCTCCCGAGCGCAATTCAGACCAAAGAAGATCGGCGCATTCTTTCGGTACGCACAGAATGCCATTGTGACCGATGTGGTTCCCATCTTGGGCATATCTTTAATGATGGTCCGGCACCGACGGGCCTCCGTCACTGTTTGAACGGGGTCAGCCTCGTGTTCCGCGCCGCTTAAGTAAACGCTGCACAACTGTTGCGCGGGAACCGGATGTTCCCTGTGATTGCGACTATCGGTTACGTCAGCTGTTGAAGCGGACCTTCGGCTTGTTGTCTGGCGATTGGTGGGATTTCGTATGTCACCGTTGCAATGTTCACATTAGACAAACGACATCGTCACACTGAGCACTGCTATTTCCCTCAGAGCGGATGGATAATCCGGTCGCGCCGAAACACGCCAAAAGTCTTGCCAATTTTCTGTTTTCTCGATCGTCGCCAAAAGTTGGTTGGCCCCGTCGCACTGTTGCGATTATGGATCTTGAACCTTGATACGTTTCAGGGAGTCTCGCATGACAATCGATACGTTAAGTTCGTGACCAACTTTTGTAGAACGTTTTTCAATCTGATCAATCAAAACGTGGGCGGCGACACGCCCCATTTCCCGGTGCGGGACGTGAACGGTAGTGAGCGGCGGCCATACGTGGCTTGCCAATTCGATGTCATCAAAGCCCGTGACCGACACATCATTGGGAATATCCAACCCCAGCTCGCGCGCCTTTGATATCGCGCCTGTCGCTAAGACATCGTTTCCGCACATGACGACAGTTGGCTTTGGGGTGGCTTTCATCAATTGTTCAAACGCTTCACCGCCACGCTCAATTTCATATTGTGTCTCGATAATATTGAGGTCGTTGGCGTCAAATCCATGTGCGCGCATGCTTTCTTTGATGCCCGCCAGCCGACCAGCAGCACGGTCATTGCCATTGGTAGCACCCGAAATCACGCCAATGCGACGATGTCCCATTTCGATCACTGTATCGGCTAGGCTGCGCATCGCACCTTGGTTGTCAAACCCAACAAAGGCATGTGCAGCATCCGGCGAAGACGCCCAGGCCAACACAGTTGGAATGTTGCGCCCGTCCAGATAGTCATAGATTTTTTGGTCTCGTTCATATCCGATCAATAAAAGACCATCCGCACCCCGCGCCACCAGTTCGCGAACTTGCTCTGCCTCTAGTTTCGGCTGATAGGCACTGCTGGATACAAGCAGGTTATAGCCCAACTCGTGTAAAGTTTCCTGAAACGCTTGAAGTCCCCGAGCAAAGATCGCGTTTTCCATGGTCGGAATGATCGCACCAATCGTAAAAGATCGTTTGGCCGCCATGGCGCGTGCATTAAAGTTCGGTGTGTAACCGAGCTTTTCGACGGTCTTCATCACCCGATCAAGTGTTTTTGGCGAAACCTTCTGTTTTTCGTTCAGGCAGCGTGAAACAGTCGCGGTCGACACATCGGCCTCACGTGCCACATCGTCTAAGGTTGGGATCTGGGGGGTCAAAATGCGTTCCTTAACCAGTTGTCCTTTTGATACTAAACGAAAATAAAATAAATGTCCCTCAAAGATTGTAAGCGCTTGCAAGAATCGAGTGTAAGCGCTTACACTTGCGGATGAACCAATCAGAGTGGAGGCTCTTCGTGTTTCTCATCGGCTCATTCACCGTGTTTTGTATTTTCTTTCTGAACGTCGCCTTGGGCGCGTTCGCGGACACTAGATTTTTGGGTGATGTTGGAGAAATGGTGGTTCTGTTTTGTGCGTCGGTGCTGTTTGTCGTCGCTATTTTGAAGAAAGAAGCTGTTCGCAAGGAGAGCAAAGAAAGCTGACCACGTTCCCTGGGAGGAGAACCAAATGAACCACGAAGATCGTAAAGGGCTCGCATCAACCGAGCGTAGAAATTTTCTAAAGATTGCATCAACCACTGGCTTTACGGCGGCATTGGTCGCGGGGGCGGGGGGCGTCCTTTGGTCAACCGAAGCAGCCGCGCAATCAGCAAACGAAGAGCGCGAACGGGAAGCCGCAGCAGAGCATACCATGACGATTGCGACCGCATATGTTTTGGGCGCATCACGCAGCTACCCGATCATGCAGCTGGACCTTAAGGAAAACATTCAGAACGCAACGAACGGCAAGGTCTATGTGAAACTGGCCCCTGGTGGACAGCTTGGTGCGGGTGGCGCACTTGTACAGGCCGTTCAGGGTGGCACAATTCAGGCGGCGCAACACTCTTTGTCCAACTTCGCACCGTTTGCATCTACGGTTGATCTTATCAACATGCCGTACCTTTGCGGTTCCAATCAGCGCTTCACTAACCTTGTGAACTCTGACTTCTGGAGCACCAACGTTACTCCGAAGATCGAAGAAAATGGCTTTAAGCCGTTGTTCTACGTTAACATTGACCCACGGGTTGTTGCAGTTCGCAAGGGCGGCAACGGAGCCGTTTTGACGCCGGGCGATCTTGATGGTGTGAAATTCCGCGTGCCAGGTTCTGCAATGTTGCAGCAGTATTACCGTATGGTCGGCGCGAACCCGACACCTGTCGCATGGGGTGAAACGCCTTCGGCGATCCAACAAGGTGTTGCTGATGCGCTTGACCCGTCTGTGGGCGCGTTGTTTGTGTTTGGCTTTAAGGACATGCTGTCCCACGTGACATTCACGCAAGCCGTACCTGACAGCCAAGTCTATTCGTGTAACCTCGAGTGGTTTAACTCCATGCCAGCCGACATTCAGGACGGCATCATGTGGGCCTCTGAGATGACAGCGCACCAGAACCTTGCAAAGGTACCGTCTGCACGTGCCCATGCAATGTCGGAATTGGGCAAGGCCGGTGTTGAATTCCACAGCCTCAGCGAAGATCAGCTTGGGGAATGGCAAGCCGCCGGCGGCTATCAGCGCTCTGAGTGGGATGAGTTCAAGGTCGAGCTTGCTGGATCCATGGATGCATTTGCACAAATGGAAGAGGCTGCAGGCACGCAGGGCAAATACTACGTCCACGACGTTTAAAATAATGCGGGCGCCCATATCGGGCGCCTGATCTCTCTTATTTATCAACATGATGGAACAAATGGCGCACCAGTGCCTTCATTCCTCATGGGAACCGATTGGCCCCAGTTATGGATTTGCTGCGTAAACTTGATCAAAACGCCGAACGTTGGCTGCTTTTGACCTTCTATGTGATGCTTGTCATCACAATGGCGGTCGAAGTGCTACGCCGTGAAATCTTTGCGTATTCATCTATTTGGGGTGAAGAGATCGTGCGGTACGCGTTCATCTACCTTGCGTGGGTTGGTGCGGCTGCGGCCGTTAAAGAACGCGCGCACATCCGGATCGATGTGATCTTGCACTACCTTGGGCCACGCCCAAAAGCGCTTTTTTACATGTTCGGGGACATCGTCATGATGATCGTCGCCTTAATCGCGCTCTATTGGTCGTATGAATCCGTTCATGTGTCTTGGACGTTCGGATCGGTGACCGATGGGCTGCGGATTTCGAAGGTCTGGTTCCTGATGTCTGTCCCGCTTGGCTTTGGCCTTATGATATGGCGTCTAGCGCAATCGCTGCTCCGCGATTTCATCTCCCTCAAGACAGGAAAACCTGTCTACGAGGGCGACACATTGTTTGATTAGGGGGGCATCTGATGCTTTGGAACACAGCTGCTCAAACTGTTGAATTAGGATGGGATTTTTTCGTTCCCGTATTGATTTTTGTGGCCCTTATTGTGATGGCCGTGCCCGTTTGGGCCGCGATCGGTTCGGCCGCGATATTGATGTTGCTGATGTCGGGCGATCTGCCGTTGTCGTTGGTGGGGGAGCGCTTGTTCACCGGTATCGACGCTTTTGCGCTGACAGCAATCCCGCTGTTCATCTTGACGGGTGACGTGCTGGTTCGCACAGGTCTCAGTCGGAAGTTTCTTGATGTGGCAGAGGCGCTGACTTGCTTTACAAAGGGTGGCTTCGGCTCCGCCACCGTCCTTGTTTGCGGTATGTTCGCCGCGATTTCTGGGTCGGATGCAGCGGGTGCTGCTGCGGTTGGGCGTATGACTATCGCACGGCTGGTCGAGGCAGGATATCCTCGCCCCTATGCCTGCGCCTTGGTCGCGGCTGGTGCCTGTACAGGTATTCTGATCCCGCCATCAATCGCCTATATCATCATTGGCCTTGTGCTTGGCATATCGGCGTCCACGTTGTTTCTTGCTGCGCTCATTCCGGGCCTTTGCATTCTTGGTTCTATCCTGATCACCAATCTCGTGGTGAACCGTATCTACGCCTATGAGGGCGGCGGAAATCTGACGTTTTCAGAGTGGTTGGGCAATCTTGGTCGGTCCCTGAAATCAGGTTGGTATGCGTTCATCGTTCCTGGTATCATTTTTTATGGCATCTTTTCGGGCCGCTTGACGCCGACTGAGGCCGGCGCAACCGCGGTCATCGTCACCATTGGCATGGGCTTTCTTCTTCGGACGCTGTCATTTGCCGACTTTCCTGCAATGCTGCTCAGCTCAGCCAAGGTGAACGGGGTGATTTTACCGATCATCGCATTCTCTGCTCCCTTGGCCGAAGCACTCGCCATCATGGGCGTGCCGCAGGGCTTTGTCGCATCGGCAACAAGCCTGACCAATGAACCGTGGCTTTTGATATTGCTGATGATCGGGATATTGATTGCAGCAGGTTGCGTCATGGAAACCACGCCCAACATCGTGATCCTTGCGCCCATTCTTCAACCTTTGTCCGAAAACATTGGCATGAACGAAATTCAGTTCTGCATCATGATGATCACTGCACTGGGGGTCGGGTTTATCACGCCGCCCCTTGGCCTCAATCTATTTGTCGTGTCCGGGATCACCGGCGAGTCGATCCTTAAGATCGCCGCGCGTGCAGTTCCGTTCGTGTTATGTATGTTCGTAGTGGTTCTTTTTATTGCTTATGTGCCAGCGGTTTCGACAACACTTTTACCTGATATATTCAAATAGGACCCCCGACCATGACCCGAGAGTATCTCAAGAAAGCAACGCTAACAGCAGCCTCAGGTGCGGCGGACGTTCACGACACGGTCGTGTCTATCCTCAACGATATTGAGACAGGCGGCGACGCGAAAGCGAAGGAATATGCTGCCAAGTTCGACAAATACGACGGCAACGTGATCTTGACTGCGGAAGAAATTGAAGCTGCGAGCGCGCTTGTCCCTGATAAGCTGAAGGCCGATATTCAGTTCGCCCATGATAACGTTAGACGTTTTGCGGAACTGCAAAAAAGTACCGTTGCAGACGTCGAAATGGAAATCGTGCCTGGTTATATCACGGGGCAAAAGGCGATTCCGGTGGATGCGGCGGGCTGCTATGCACCTGGTGGCCGATACAGTCACATCGCCAGTGCGATTATGACGGTTACAACGGCCAAAGTTGCGGGCTGCAAACACATCACGGCCTGTTCGCCACCGCGCCCAGATGTCGGTATTGCACCTGCGATCATTTATGCTGCGCATATTTGCGGTGCGGATAAGATTTTGGCATTGGGTGGTGTGCAGGGTGTCGCTGCCATGGCGTTCGGGCTTTTTGGATTACCAAAAGCGAATATCCTTGTCGGCCCCGGCAATCAATTTGTGGCCGAAGCCAAGCGTATCCTTTTTGGCCGTGTTGGCATCGATATGATCGCAGGCCCGACAGACTCATTGATCCTTGCCGATAAAACAGCTGATCCGCATGTGGTCGCGACAGATTTGGTTAGTCAGGCAGAGCATGGGTATAACTCACCGGTCTGGCTCGTAACGGATGATCGCGCCTTGGCCGAAGACGTGATGCTACGCGTGCCTGCACTTATTGATGATCTGCCGGAGTTAAACCGCGAGAATGCTTTTGCAGCGTGGCGTGACTATGCAGAAGTCATTGTCTGCGAGGACCGTGAAGACATGGCCAAATGCAGCGATGCATATGCCCCTGAGCACTTGACCGTACAGGCGCATGATATTGATTGGTGGCTTGAGACACTGACCTGCTATGGGTCACTGTTCTTGGGTGAAGAAACCACTGTGTCGTATGGCGACAAGGCATCTGGCACCAATCACGTGCTGCCGACCTCGGGGGCGGCAGGATATACTGGCGGTCTGTCGGTGCACAAATACATGAAGATCGTTACATGGCAGCGCGCAACGCGTGAAGCGTCGAAAGACGTGGCGATTGCAACGGCGCGTATCTCGCGACTGGAAGGTATGGAAGGTCACGCGCGCGCCGCGGATGTGCGTCTTGCGAAGTACTTCCCAAATGAAACCTTTGACCTCACATCAGAAAGCTAGGTACTGCGATGGGGCACAAGGAGCTGTTTGATCTGCGCGGCAAAACCGCCTGTATTACAGGGGCAAGTTCTGGCCTTGGTCGCCGCGCCGCTATGACGCTTGCCGCGGCAGGGGCGCAGGTCGTGGGTGTGGCCCGTCGTAAAAATGCGCTGGACAGCCTGTGCGCTGAAATCGGAACGAGCGCCGCTGGTGTTGTTGCGGATGTGGCTGACCGAGATCGTCTTGCCACAACCGTCGCTGACATATCGGCCCCCTTCGGCGCACCTGATATTCTGGTGCATGCCGCAGGCGTCAACACCCGCGAAGCGGCGGATGATGTCACACCCAAAGGCTGGGATCAGACGCTGGCCCTTAATCTGTCCGCGCCGTTCTTTTTGTCACAAGCCTTTGTGCCGTCCATGCGCGAGAAAGGCTGGGGTCGCATAGTCAACTTCGCCTCACTTCAAACAACGCGCGCTTTTCCAGGTGGTGTTGCCTATGGCGCAACCAAAGGCGGCATTGCGCAACTGACCCGCGCTATGGCCGAAGCTTGGTCTCCGTATGGAATTACCGCCAATGCGATCGGCCCTGGGTTTTTTCCGACCGAGTTGACGGCTGCAGTTTTTGGCGACGAGGAACGGGCTGCGCGTAATGCCGCGCAAACATGTGTTGGACGAAATGGTAAGCTTGAGGATATGGATGGTCCCATTCTGTTCCTGTGTTCTGATGCCTCCGCATTTGTAACGGGTCAAGTTTTGATGGTTGATGGAGGGTATACCGCGAAATGAAAGCACTCGTGTATCAGGGTGTCGAAGCCATTGAATTCAAAGATGTGCCTGACCCGTTGGTGCAGGCCGACGAACACTTGATCAAGGTCGAGGCAGTGGGCATTTGCGGCTCGGATATGCATGCCTATTTGGGTCATGACGCCCGTCGGCCGGCGCCCTTGATTTTGGGGCACGAGGCCGCGGGCATCATTCAAGGTGGTGATGATGACGGGATGCGGGTGACCGTGAACCCATTAGTCACATGTTTGACGTGCCGCGCCTGTACATCCGGGCGCGAAAACCTGTGCCCCAACCGCCAAATCATTTCGATGATGCCGCGCCAAGGGGCCTTTGCCCAATATATCGCCATGCCAAAGCGCAATCTGGTTGAAGTGCCCGATAACGTTCCGTTGCGCAAAGCCGCACTTGCTGAACCTTTAGCGGTGAGCTGGCACGTAGCGCGTTTGGCACTAAAGGCACTGCACTCCAGCATGGATCGGCGCGCCCTCGTTATTGGGGGAGGGGCAATCGGGTTAGCCGCCGCCTTGGCTCTCAATGCCATGGGGGTGGTTGATGTCGTTATCGTCGAACCTGATGATGCGCGGCGGCAATTTTTGTCTGAGCAGTGTGATCAACAGGTTGTGTCATCCACAGATTGATCGATGCGGTT
>DQCL01000080.1:0-602 GCA_003533975.1 Octadecabacter sp.
GCGTCTGGCGTGCCGTGGCCAGGCAGTGTGGCGCTGTATTCGGCCACACAGGATGCCGGATATGGATTGAACCGCTTAGTTGGGTCGTCGTCCACGATCGGGCTCACGCAGACGGTGCTGCCTAAAGCCTGTGCCGGCCTTTATGATCGCGGGCCCGCGCTTCGCGTGCAACTGATCCGCGGCGATTTGCAGTCTATCTCATTGGACCAGATGCTGGGTGGCGCGAACATTGCCACGATCGGGGATGGGAGCAGTGACAACTGGGAAGTGTTCCAGTTTGCCGAAGCAGAAATTGTTGACGAAAACACATTTGAGGTGCGGATGCGGCTGCGCGGACAGGCGGGGACGAACGGGTTAATGCCTGACGAATGGCCGACAGGTTCAGTGTTTGTGCTGCTTAACGGTGTGCCGGAACAGATCGAATTGGCAGGCTCTGCGCGAGGGGTTACGCAACATTTCCGCTATGGACCGGGAACGCGCCCACTAAGCGATCCAAGCTATCAGCACCGAACGGAGGCGTTCTCCGGTGCCGGGCTCCGCCCTTATAGCGTCGCGCACTTGCGGGCCACGCCTGTTGGGAGTGCGATTGATGTGACTTGGGT
>DQCL01000080.1:637-3699 GCA_003533975.1 Octadecabacter sp.
TTGGACGGCGACAACTGGGAGGGCGAGGACGTGCCACTTTCTGAGGCGTTCGAGCGCTACCGAGTGCGGGTGTTCAAGGATGGCGTACAGGTTCGGCAAGCAACTGTGAGCCAACCAAGCTGGACGTATTCGGCGTTCATGCAAGTTTTGGATGGCTCAGGAGAGACCCATATTGAGGTCACACAGGTCTCCGAAACCTATGGTGAAGGGCTTGTGAGCGGGCTCACGCTGGTGGCGTGATGCGCAGTGTCGGGCTAACTGATCTGGACCTTGCAACTCGGGCATTGCTTGCCGTGCCACGGGGCGCTTGGGCGGCAACTGCTGAAATGTTGATTGATGAGGCGCACATCGCTGACCTGTGGCGCAAACGGCGGGGGAGTGCCCACCCAAACGGTGGGACAGGCTCGCTCTATGCTCAGGCGAGCCTACATCCGCGCGCTGGAATACCTCAAAGTAGCGCACAGTATTGTGCCGCGTTGAGCACGCTTTTGCGGGCGCTTGATGCTTGGCGCAATCGTGTTCATTCGAAAACGTGATGTTGCAGTTCACGGGTTTATTCTTGGAGATCACTCACTAAATAGCGTATGAGAAACGTGAAAGTGAGGTGCGCTATGGCCCAGACGAACCCAAAGTTGACGACAGTTGATCCCGTTTGGCAGCGCATTTGCACCGAAGCGGAGCAGGCAATCCGTGACGAGCCACTGATTGGTGGTTTTGTGCACAGCTCTGTTTTGCACCACACCTCGCTTGAGAACGCTTTAGCGTATCGCATTTCCATGAAACTGGCGACGTCTGAGATGTCCGACCAGATGCTGCGTGAAATTGCTGATCGGGCTTATAATGCTGATCCGTCCCTTGCAGATGCTGCGCGTGCGGACATCGTTGCGATTTTCGATCGTGACCCTGCTTGCCTGCGATTCCTTCAACCTTTGTTGTTTTTCAAAGGCTTCCAAGCGATTCAAGCGTTCCGCCTTGGTAATTTTCTTTGGAAGGAAGGTCGTAAGGACTTGTCATACTACGTGCAAATGCGCGTCTCAGAAATCTTTGGTGTCGATATTCATCCAGGCGCGACCATCGGCAAAGGCCTGATGATCGACCATGCCCATTCTATCGTGATCGGTGAAACGGCCGTCGTCGGCGACAACGTGTCGATGCTGCATTCCGTGACGCTGGGCGGCACCGGTAAGGAAGAAGAGGACCGTCACCCGAAGATTGGCGATGGCGTTCTTATTGGTGCGGGCGCAAAAGTTCTTGGCAATATCAACATCGGGCATTGCAGCCGTATTGCTGCCGGCTCTGTTGTGTTGGGCGACGTAGAGCCGATGAAAACAGTGGCCGGCGTGCCTGCTAAAGTTGTCGGAGAGGCAGGGTGTTCGCAGCCGTCCGTAACGATGGATCAACTGTTGGTTGGTTGCGGCGGAAATAAATAACGATCTGGATGCGCTCTAAAACCGCCGCTCACTGTTTAGGATAACTGGTCGTAGGCTTCCATCGCCTTTGCGCCATACATATAGCCCGGCCCGCCGTTCATCATCACAACGACATTGACCGTTTCGGCGATTTCATCGCGTGTGGCGCCGGCGCGGATGGCGGCTTTAACGTGAAACCCAATGCAGTCGTTACACTGCTTGGAGATGCCAATCGCCAGCGCGATCAGTTCTTTGTTCTTCGTTGATACAGCACCCTCAGCCAGCGCAGCATTGTGCAATGCCAGAAACCCTTTGGCAGTATCTGCTTGTTCGGCGCGCATTGGTCCCAAGATGCTACCAGTGTGGCCGAGTGTTTCTTTCCAGTCCATTTCATGTGTCCTTTTTGGGTCTGTTTTCAAAGGCATACTGCCCCGTACAGCCCAACACTTTGCTTTAGATCAAATAGACGCAAGGTTAGTGTTGACCTTACCCGCCCACATCTTTGGAATGGCCGTAACAAAAGGGGCTGATATGAACGAGCTTGTGACCGTGACAAACGCCGAAGGCCCCGTGGCCGATGTGCGGATAAACCGACCGGACAAAAAGAACGCGGTTACGCTGGAACTGCTCGCCGATTTGGTTGCCGCGGGCGAGGCGCTGGCCCAGCAACCGGGGCTGCGGGCCGTAGTTGTGTCGGGAGAGGACGGGAATTTCAGCTCGGGCTTGGATACATCTGTCTTTATGAAGATGGCAGGCCAGCTGGATCAACTCAAAGACCAGATGTTGAACTTGCCCGAGGGCCAGACGGCCAACCAATTCCAGCGTCCTGCGCAGGTCTGGCAAGACTTGGGTGTTCCCGTCATCGCAGCGATTGAGGGCGTGTGTTTTGGTGCCGGGCTCCAGATTGCGTTGGCGGCAGATTTCAGATTCGCGGCACCTGATGCCACCCTTTCAATCCTTGAGGCCAAGTGGGGCTTGGTGCCCGATATGGGTATATCATTGTCGCTGCCCAGATTGATGCCTGTGGACCGTGCCAAGGCGTTGATCATGACAGGTAAAATGCTTTCAGGGGATGAGGCTTTGGCCGAAGGGCTTGTGACCCGCGTTGAGGAGGACCCGATTGCGGCGGCACATGCCTTTGCCTCCGAGATTGCCCAGAAGAGTCCCGATGCCATTCGCTCGGCCAAGACTTTGGCGGATGCGATTTGGGGAGGGGACGCTGCGGAAGGGCTAGCGATTGAGGCGCAGTTGCAGGCCGATCTCATGGGAAGCCCGAACCAGATCGAAACGGTGATGGCGCAGATCCAAAAACGCCCACCAAACTATTCCTGATCCATAAAAAACGCCGAGAGGATTAACCCCCTCGGCGTTTCCAGTTTTTTGTTAGTCAGCCTCGACTCAGGCCAGCATGCCAATCGGGTTTTCAAGGTTGTTCTTGATCGCATTCAACAGGTTCGCCCCGAGTGCGCCGTCAATCACACGGTGGTCAACCGACAGGGTCGTGGACATCACTGTTGCAACCGCCAGCTCTCCATCTGCACCAACAACAGGCTTCTTAACACCTGCGCCCACGGCCAAGATTGCGCCATGCGGCGGGTTGATGATCGCGTCGAAGTTATCAATGCCAAACATCCCAAGGTTCGAGATTGCAAA
>DQCL01000210.1 GCA_003533975.1 Octadecabacter sp.
GGTCGCAAGGCGGAAGCCCTTTTCAGGGTCAAACCGTTTCACGGCCTGCATCAAACCTACGTTTGCTTCGGAAATCACTTCGGCTTGGGGCAGCCCATAGCCGCGGTAGCCCATCGCAATTTTGGCAGCCAGTCGCAGGTGCGACGTTACCATTTTATGCGCAGCATCGGTGTCCTCGTGGTCCACCCAGCGTTTGGCCAGCATGTATTCTTCATCCGGTTCCAACATTGGGAACTTGCGGATATCCTGCATGTAGCGGTTCAGGCCTTGTTCCGGCGATGGAGCCGGTAAATTTGTATAAGATGACATAGTTGTCCCCCTCATTTTATTCGCGTCCCATTATGGCAACGCGGCCGCATATGTTTACGGCCTTAACATTAATATGGTCACACTTTTGATCAATTCAAGACTGATCGGTTCACTTTTCGTAAATTAGACTTAAGAAACAATGAACAGCTTACTAGGTGTGTTTCTGCGCGTTCACGCACATGGGACTATGTGTTTCAGTCAGAAGCCCGCGCAAATTCGGTGAAACGACGCCCTAATAGTCTGTTTCCCCACCCAGTGCGGCCACCAAACCAACCATATCCGCTGGCATAGGTGCCTCAAAACGCAGCATTTCTTTGCTCACGGGGTGTTCAAACCCCAAAGTCGCGGCATGCAACGCTTGGCGGGCGAAATCATGCGCGGCTTGCCGCCCAGCATCGCCAACCGCTTTTTCAGACAACTTGCGGCGGCCACCATATGTCGGATCACCGATCAAACCGTGGCCTGCGTGGGTAAGGTGCACCCGAATTTGGTGCGTGCGCCCTGTTTCCAACCAGCAATCCAGCAACGCGGCTACAGCGGGTTTACCCAAAGGTTCAACAATGCGTGCGCGCGTCACCGCGTGGCGGCCATTGTGCCAAACGACCTGTTGTTTCTGGCGGTCGTGCTTATGGCGGGCCAGCTGCGTTTGCAGCTTTAGGATATTGCCTGCCTCAAAGCTCGCGCCTTTTATGCCACGTACGCGCGGGTCGTTGCTGTCTGGAACACCATAACAAATGGCGCGGTAGTGGCGTTCAACGGTGTGGGCCTCAAACTGTGCCGCAAGGCCATGATGGGCGCGATCTGTCTTTGCGACCACCAACAGCCCACTGGTTTCTTTATCTATACGGTGCACGATTCCGGGGCGTTTTTCGCCCCCGACCCCACTTAGCGCTTCACCACAATGGTGCAGCAATGCATTAACCAAGGTGCCGCCGGGTGTGCCCGGTGCTGGATGTACAACCATGCCCGTTGGTTTGTTAATCACGATCAGATCGTCGTCTTCAAACACCACGTCCAAGGGGATGTTTTCAGCGGCGACATGGTAGTCATCCGCGATCTCGACCTTGATTTCAACGGCGTCGCCCTCGGCGGGCTTTGCACGCGGGTCCGTCACCACAACGCCATTCACCTGCACGGCACCATCCGCCAACAACCGCGCAAGACGAGACCGGCTGAGCGCCGCATCAATCGGTACATTCAGCGCCAACGCCTTATCCATCCGCGCAGGCGGGTTTTCGGCAATGGTGAATTCAACGGTTGTCGCGGTCATTGGGTGTGCGTCCTTATCCTTGGCCGCGTCATAGTCGCAGCCAGTACCCTTGTCACGCCCCAGCAGCTTTACAATCGCTTGTATCCGGACTCGACAAACTTCCAAAAGGTGCGTTAGCGTAAACAACTATCCCGATGGAACGTCGGGACAAGACGGGGCATTCGCCCGCATAAGTTCTGGGAGGAACACATGAAATATTTTAACTTTAAGGCGCTGTCTGTCAGCGTTGCGCTGTCTGTCGGCGCAACTTCTGCAATGGCGGCTGAATGTATCGCCCCTGCAAACCCTGGTGGTGGCTGGGACTTCACATGCCGTCAGATCGGCAAAATCCTATTTGATATCGGTCAGGTCGATGCTCCTGTGCAGGTTACGAACCTTGCAGGCGCTGGTGGCGGCCTCGCATTTTCAACAGTTGTAAACGAGCGCAACGATGACGCTGATCTGATTGTTGCGGCATCATCTGCTACAACCACCCGTCTGGCACAAAACGCCTATGGCGGTGCGACGGCTGATCAGGTTCGTTTTGTTGGTGCAATCGGTGCTGACCCGGGTGTGATCGTTGTCGCAGCTGACAGCCCTTACCAGAGCCTAAACGAGCTGATCGACGCAATCATTGCTGACCCAAGCTCCGTTGCTTTTGCGGGCGGCTCCGCCGTTGGTGGGTTTGATCACCTCAAGCCACTGCAAGTTCTGACCGCTGCTGGTTTCACGGACATCACAGCCGTGCGTTATATCGGTGTTGACGGTGGCGCAGATGCGATCACTCAGACCGTTGGTGGATTTACCCAAGCGATGACTGGTGACATGTCCGAAGTTGTTGGTTTCCTAGACTCCGGTGACATTCGCGTGTTGGCTGTTCTTACCGAAGCGCGCGTTCCGGGCTTTGAGGACATCCCAACAGCGATGGAACAGGGCTATGACGTTGTTGCCGTGAACTGGCGTGGCCTCTACGTGCCAAAAGGCATCTCTGATGAGGACTTCAACCTCTGGGCAGAGCGTCTTCAGGCTGTTGCGGACTCCGCAGAATGGCAGCAAGCGATGACTGACAACGGCCTCGCGCCGTTCACCAAAGTCGGTGATGATTTCCAAAGCTGGATCGACAGTGTTGTCGCGTCCACTGAGGAACTGTCCCGCGAAATCGGCGTAATCCAGTAATATGGGTCGCCTGTCAGACCGCATATTTGGTCTGGCCATGATCTGTGTGGCGCTCGTGTATATCGCGAGCGCCATGCAAGTTCAGGTCAGTTTCTTGTCAGATCCCGTTGGATCAAAGGCATTCCCCATCGGTGTTGCATCCGTTGCAATCATTTGTTGCGTGGTGATGATCCTGCGACCTGACGAGGAACCCGACTGGCCTGTGATGTGGACGGTTGTGTCCATTATTATCTCTGTTTTTCTGCTCGTGGGGTATTCCTACGCATTGAAACCTTTGGGTTTTCTCATCCCGACAGCGATCGTGTCCGGTGCACTTAGCTATCAGATCAACCCCAAACCGATACGGGCAGTGTTGACGGGCCTTGGCCTGTCTATCGGGCTGTTCGTGCTGTTTCGCTATGTTCTTGATCTTGGCCTCGTGCCGTTCGGAAAAGGCTGGTTCTAATGGAAATTCTAGACAACCTCGCGCTGGGTTTTTCTATCGCACTGTCGCCGTGGACGCTGATGCTGGCTGTCTTGGGCTGTTTCATTGGAACGATCGTTGGCGCCCTGCCCGGTCTTGGGCCATCCAACGGTGTCGCAATTATGATTCCGATCACCTTTTCTATGGGGCTTGATGCGGTGTCCGCCCTCGTCCTGCTAACCTCGATCTATTACGGCGCGATGTATGGCGGGCGCATCTCTTCAATCTTGCTGAACATCCCGGGGGATGAACCCGCTCTCATGACAACGCTTGATGGATATCCGATGGCCAAGAATGGTCGTGCGGGTGATGCGTTGGTCATTTCTGGCGTCGCGTCTTTTGTCGGTGCATTACTGGCAACCATTGGCCTGATGCTTTTGGCACCGCTGCTGTCGCGTGTGGCCTATCAATTCGGCCCGGGCGAGTATTTCGCCCTCTACCTGCTGGCCTTTGCAACATTGGGTGGGATTTCATCAAACAATCAGGCCAAGGCCGCACTGGCGTCCTGTATCGGCCTGATGATCGCGATGATCGGGCTGGACCCGAACTCCGGCCTGCCGCGCCTGACAGGGGGCAATCTGCATCTTTATGATGGGATCGACTTCCTTGTCGCCATCGTCGGCCTTTTCGCAGTGTCCGAAATTTTCTTCTTTATCGAAAGTCACGGAAAATCCTCTGCGGCGGGCGTTAAGATCGACAAGGTGCGCGTTCCTTGGCGGGACATCTGGTCCACCAGATGGACGATGCTCCGCTCATCCTTTCTTGGCTTCTTTGCGGGCGTCTTGCCCGGTGCGGGCGCATCCTTGGGCAGCTTCATGACCTATATGATGGAAAAATCCATCGCAGGTGACAAAGGCGGTTTTGGCACGGGCGTGCCCAAAGGCGTCGCCGCACCCGAGGCCGGCAACAACGCCGCGGCTGGCGGCGCACTGGTTCCGATGCTCACGTTAGGCGTGCCCGGGTCTGGTACAACGGCCGTTTTGCTGGCTGTTCTGGTCACCCTCAACATCACACCGGGGCCGACATTGTTCACGGACCGCCCCGACGTGGTCTGGGGCCTGATCGCAGCACTTCTGATCGCGAACTTCGTACTGCTGATCATGAACGTGCCGATGGTCAAAGTCTTCGTCAAAGTCCTGCAAGTACCGCCAGCAATTCTGCTCCCCGGCGTTACGATGATCAGCTTCGTGGGCATCTATTCCCTGACCGGCAGCTATTTCGACCTGTTGTTGGTCGTGGGCTTTGGTGTATTGGGCTATCTTTTGCGAAAGCTGGATATTCCGACGGTTCCGGTGATCCTTGGTATTTTGCTGGGCCACCAGATGGAAAAACAACTGCGCGATGCGATGGTGCTGTCAGATGGCAGCGCGTGGGGGCTGATCTACACGCGCCCGACGCAGCCCGAAGACATCTCCTATATCGCGACAGGCCTCTTGATTGCCGCCGTCCTAGGGTTCTTTGCGCCGATATTACTGCGCCGTTTCATCACAAAACCGCAGCGCGTCAGTGACTAAGGTCCTCATCCCGTCCGGCGCGTTGGGTCTTGGCTATGACAAAGCCGCGCTTGCGCGTGGCATTGCGTTGGGGCCTGACCTGATTGCGATTGACGGCGGATCCACCGACTCTGGCCCGTCCTACCTTGGGCGGGGCGTGTCCAAATACGCGCGCGAAAGCACCAAGGCCGAATGGCAGAACCTGATTGAGGCCCGCATCGCCGCGAACTGCCCTTTGGTAATCGGCACGGCTGGCACGTGCGGCACCGACAGTACCGTTGATTGGCTGTACGAAATTACGCTCGAAATCCTGTCTGACCTTGGCGCATCCGCCAAAATCGCGCGGCTTTATAGCGAACAAGACCCAAGCCAGATTGCACGCACCACGCTTACGCCACTGTCCGCCGCGCCAAATGTTGACGCGCAAACAGTTGAAAGGTGCACCCATATCGTGGCGCTTGCCGGGGCTGAACAGATCAATGCGGCGCTGAACACGGGTGCGGACATCATCATCGCAGGCCGCACCACCGACACCGCGATAATTGCGGCCCTGCCCCTCGCGAACGGGGATCATGCGGGTGGCGCATGGCATGGTGCAAAGATCGGCGAATGTGGCGCACTTTGTACGACGGCGCCGCAGTCCGGCACCATCATGGTCGAGTTTGACGCCACGGGGTTCAACATTACCCCAATGGGCGACGACGCGACGGCGACACCGCACACCGTGTCGGCCCATATGCTTTATGAAAACTCCGACCCGTTCATCCTATATGAACCGGGCGGGCATTTGGACGTTACGGCCACGCGCTACACGGATGTCGACGGCTGCACAGTGCGCGCCGAAGGGTCGGTTTGGGTGCCATCTGACACCTATACGGTCAAGCTCGAAGGGGCGCGGATCACGGGCTATCAGACCATCGCAATGGCGCTCCTGCGCGATGCGCATTACGTGGCAAACGCACAAGACTGGTGCGATGACATCATCAAACATCACGCGGCAAAAGCGGCGGATCGCATGGGCCTCGACCCAAACACTTGGCACGCTGAATTGCGTGTTATCGGCCAGAATGCCGTGCTTGGTGATCTTGAAAACAAACCACCCACAGCGACCGAGCTTGGCGTCCTGGCGATCATCACAGCCCCCGATCAACAGACCGCCAGCACCTTGGCCAAGCTGATGAACCCCTACCTTTTACACCACCAACTCACGCGCGGTGAAGAAATGCCGACCTTCGCCTTCCCGTTCTCCCCCGCTGAAATTGACCGCGGCGCGGCCTATGAATTTGTGTTGCACCATGTGATGGAACTGGCCGATCCAATGGATGCCTTCCGGCTGGAGGTCACAGATGTCTAACCTGTCCCAAATCGTGCAAAAAGTGCGGTCCAAAAACGCGGGACCATTCTGGTTAACCATAGATATTTTCTGTGGCACCCCAGAGGCTTATGCACAGATCGTTGACGGGCTGAGTACCCAACGCGTCGCCGCGCTTTTCAAGACCAACGCGGACGACCTCAAACGTTTTGACATCGCGGATTTGAATGTTGTGAAGTTTTCACTTCCGCGCCCGACGATCCAAGGCGCGCGGGATGATCGGGACATGCACGGCGCAGGCTGGGCACCCCTCGTGGCCGAGCTTGAGATCAATTAACCAAACCACCGGTTCATCAGCGGCGCACCCGTGATGACAAAAACAATCCGCACCAGATGATGCGCCACAACAACGGCTGCATCCGCACCTGCGACCAACGCAACAATCGCCATTTCCGCCTGCCCCCCTGGGGAAAACGCGAGGACGGCTTCGGTAAAGGGCAACCAGCCGAGCTGGACGATGAAATAGGCAAACAAGGCCGAAACACCGAGGCTAAGCACCGTAAAAACCACACCTGCCGTCACATCTACACGCAACTCGCGCCAAGAGATGCCCGCGTATTTCACCCCGACCGTAAAGCCGATAAAAAACTGCGCCGCTTGGATTGCTTCAGCCGGCGGGCGATGATGAATGACATCCATCAACGACAAAGCCGCCGTTAAAAAGAGCGGCCCTAAAAGGGACGCTCCAAACAATCCGACGAACGAAGCAATACGCCACCCTGCCATGCCCGCAACAGCCAGCAAAACCAATTCCTGCCACGGCAGGGCTGTAAATGGATCGCCGACAGGTTGGTTCATGTCCACGCCGTACAAATAGGCAAACGCGAACGGCAATACGGTCACCACAATCAACACCCGCGTTGCGTGGATCAACGACAGCGCGCGTACATCACCACCCGCTTCTTCGCCAAACAACAACATGTCCTGCAAACCACCTGGCATCGCCGCATAAAACGCTGTCGGATGATCAAAGCCAAAGCCTTTTCGAAACAGCGGATACCCAACCGCCCCCACACAGATGACCAAAGGTGGCACCAACGCAAGCGTCCAAATCAATGTGCCCATCTGTGAAAACAAAGCAGGCGTAATTGTCGCGCCGACGGCAACACCCAGAATCGTGCGCATGACTTGGCTGGTACGTGGCGCACCTTGCAACCGCACGCCGAACAATGCGGCGATAAGGCAGCCCAACAATGGCCCTAAAAGCCAAGGCAACGGCAAAGACAGCGCTATAAACACCGCCACACCGAAACCGGATATCAAAAGGGTAATCACCAATGCCATATGCTTTGGTCGCATGCTCAGGCATCTATTGAAAGGGGGGGGTGGTACCGCCTCCCCGGCTTGAACGGGGGACCTCTGGTTCCACAAACCAGCGCTCTAACCAACTGAGCTAAGGCGGCATCTGGGTCGATTTAGCGAGGGCGGCGTATGATTGCAAGACCCAAGCTGCGCTTTGGTCCGGCGTTTTTGCACAGCCCTTGCTAAGAAGCGTCTGCACGGGGTAAATCGGGGCCAAGCATTCCAAAGGATCAAGGTCATGGGCATTAACGACGAACGCGACATCGAAGCGAACCTGCAAATCGGTCCGACCGACATTGGGCAGGTACGCCTCTTCATCGAAGGGTCCGGCATTGAGATCCCGATGGATTTCACACCGGACGAAGCCGAGGAAATCGCTGAAGAAATCGTTGCCGCTGCCAAGGCAGCCCGCATGGTGAAGTCCCGCTAAATGCACCCTGTTGCGCTTTGGCGCATCGGGCTGGTGATGTTGACCTCGATGACGTTGATTGTCGGGGGGGATGTCGCCGCGAAAGTGCTCACGGCAGATGGTTTCAATCCGCTTTTCATTGCATGGACACGCTTCGCTCTCGCCTGTGCGCTGTTGTTGCCGTTTTGCGGGCTTAGCCGCGGTGATTCCCCCGCCCTACGAGACCCGCGCATTTTTCTGCGGGCGCTGTTAATTACGGGGGGCATTAGCTGTATTCTCACGGCCCTGCGCACCGAACCTGTGGCAAATGTATTTGGCGCATTCTTCGTCGGCCCTATCGTTGCCTTCGCACTTTCCGCGGTGTTGCTGAAAGAACGTATCACCCTGACCCGTAGTGTCCTGCTTGGCCTTAGTTTTCTTGGCGTTCTTCTGGTCGTGAAACCCGGTTTCGGGGCCACAATCGGCATGGGGTTTGCCGTTCTCGCAGGTGTGCTGCACGGCAGCTACGTTGTCACCACCCGTTGGATCGCGCCGCATTATCGACCAAGACTGCTGCTGTTTTCACAGCTTTTCCTCGGCGCGATCGTCCTTGCCCCGTTCGGCCTTACGACATTACCCGACACCGTGACATGGGCCGCCCTCGGTTTGATTTCCATAAGTGCATTTGGGTCGGCCTTGGGGAACTTGATGCTCGTTTCGCTTAGTAAAACAACGCCTTCAAGCGTGATCGCGCCGCTGATTTACACCCAGCTCATTCCGGCGTCACTGTTGGGGTATTTGGTGTTTTCAGAATGGCCTGATTGGGTCAGTTTTGTCGGCCTCGCAGTCATCTTAACAACCGGACTCGCATCTTTGGCTTTAGCTCGCCGCTAGCACACCCCCCGCGCCAAAAGTTGCCCCGGTTGCAGGGTGCTCGATCTGAAAGGGTCGTGTCTGCGGGCATTTCCCAAACATGAGCATCCGTCAGGGAGATCAACCCTTGACATGATACCATTTGGTATTATATCTATTCTGCATGACAGAAAACCAACCCCTCTTTCGCGCTCTTGCCGACCCAACCCGCCGTGACATCTTGTTGATGTTACGCGGCACGGACCTGACCATCGCGCAGGTCGCGGACAATTTCGACATGACCCGCGCGGCCGTCAAAAAGCATCTGACGGTGCTGTCAGACGGCGGCCTCATTACCGTGCGTGCGCAAGGGCGTGAACGCTACAACACCCTAAATCCAAACGCTTTTGCCCCAATCAAAGACTGGCTTTCTTTCTTTGACGCCTTCTGGGACGCGCGTTTGGATGATTTGAAATCCGCCATCGAAAAGGATGCACAATGACCAATACATTAAACAAAACCATTTACCTCAAGGCGAGCAAAGCAGACGTCTGGGCCTTCCTGACGGACCCTGAAAAACTGGCGATGTGGTTTCACAAACCCAAAGTCGCGCTGGCCCAAGGGGACGCCTACGCAATGTACGGCACAACCAGCGGTGACAAGCTGATGTGGGGCGATGTCGTTGTCGCAAACCCGTATGACTACCTCGAATACACCTTCACAATCGCGCCAATGGGCGATGCAACAAGCACCGTTAAGTGGACACTTGAAGACGTCGCGGGGGGCACGCGCCTGTCCTTGGTACACGAAGGTTTGCCCGCGTCCGAGGAGGCATTCGGCCTGACACTTGCCCTCGACAAAGGGTGGGAAGGCCACTTTGCGGATCTGCGCAAAGCGCTCCACGGCGAGTAATACAACCCTTGTAGAAGTCCGCGTACCTCACTACCTGTGAAGGCGGCGGGCTTCTGCTCCTCTCGTAACACAGTGGCATAATTCCAGTGGCCTTACGCAAATCCGAGGTGGCTGGCGCTGTCGGGGCTCTGGCTTCGTTACCTGGCTACCACCTGTACATACAGGTCCTCGGGAATACATGACCCTACGGTTGCTGCGGGGCCCGCCACCTTCAACAAATTCAACGGCTTAACGGCGCTTTGGCTTGTCTACTGGGATCGGTATGGCAATCGGGTCTTGCCGGAATATAGGCATCATGCGGCCGCGACGATCATCATCGTCGTCATCCGTCTTGCCCATCGTCATGATAACGATTGAGAACTGCACACCTGCAAAAACAATCCCGTTCAGCACCCAAAAGACCAAAGTTGCCATGATGCCAATGTCTGACCCCATGATCAGCCCGCCAATTCCAGCGACATCAAACCACATAATCGCGCCAACAAAGACAGCCGCGAGGAAAAAGCCGAACAAACAGCTTTTGATATAAATTTTAATCAAGTCGGGTGTTTTTTGAGTGGACATGGCAGTGCCTCCTACCCTGTAGGATAAGCTGTTTACCTGCTCTATCCAAGGTCGAGTGGCGTTTGGTCGCGGCGGAAACCTGCCTAGAATGCGTCTGGCTTGGCTTCTTTCGCCATGTGATCCAGCACAGCATTCACGAACTTCGGCTCATCGCCATCGTCGAAAAACGCACGCGCGACGTCAACATATTCGGTGATCGCCACGCGTGGCGGCGTGTCACGGCCAAGGATTTCAACACCTGCGGCACGAAACAGCGCACGCAATGTCGGATCAATGCGGCCAAGCGGCCAACGCGCAACCAATGCGCGGTCAGTCAGCTTGTCGATCTCAACCTGTTTCTCAACAGCGACTTCCACAAGCATTTTAAAATGCGCGATGTCGCCATCAATCATTTCGGCACCATCATAGGTCTCGCCGAAACGGTAGTTCATAAACTCAGCCGTGACCTTGTCGATGGTCTGGGCAGAGTGTTCCATCTGAAACAACGCCTCCACAGCGTAAAGTCGGGACGCAGATTTCATTTTGCGCCGTTGGTTGCCGGACAGGTTTGAATTGGTGTCGGTCATGCTGTGGTGTTGCCATCCGTATT
>DQCL01000008.1:0-9183 GCA_003533975.1 Octadecabacter sp.
GTCGGTGATCAGTTCGATATTGTTGATTCCGAGAACGCGGCGATCGGCACCATAGATCACGCCGTAACGTGGGCCGTTTACATTGACCACGGGCGGCCCTTCAGAGCCGAGCGTCTTCCAGACGACGCCGCCCCAACCGGCCTCAAACGCGCGGCGCACGTTGTATTCTTTGTCCGTTGGCGGCGCGGATGCCAACCAGAACGGGTTCGGGCTTTTGATACCAAGGAAGTCTGTTGTCAGGTCAGCCATTTCAGTTGCTCCCGTTCAATGCATTGTGAATATCCATCGCCGCATCACGCCCTTCGGCTACCGCGGTCACTGTCAAATCGTCGCCACCAGATGCGCAATCGCCTCCGGCCCAAACTCCGGCTCGGTTGGTACGACCGGTTGCTGTAACGGCAATCTTGCGCCCATCCAGCTTTAGTCCCGCATCATTGGTCAACGTCTGGCCGATTGCGCTGAACACTTGATCGGCGGGTATGCGTATCGTCTCACCTGTGCCAGCAAGTTTGCCGTCTTTCGTGCTGGTGTATTCAAGCTCGATTTCAGCAGCTGCGCCATTCCCGTGGATCGACTTAGGCTGCGCATTGAACATCAGGTTCACGCCGAAAGATGACGCCAGGTCCTGCTCATAACGGCTTGCGGACATCGCGTCGCGGTCGCGTCTATACGCGATCGTCACGTTTTGCGCGCCGAGGAGCTTGGATTGCACAGCCGCATCCACAGCCGTCATACCGCCGCCGATTACTACAACATTGCGACCAACGGGAAGTGTGGTCAAATCACTGGCTTGGCGTAAGTCGCGGATGAATGACACAGCATCGTCGACCCCGTCTTTATCGTCCCCTTCGATCGAGAGCGCGTTGACGCCACCCAACCCTACGGACAAGAAAACAGCAGAGAAATCTTCGACAAGCTTGTCGATATTTAACTCAGCCCCCAATGCCATTCCGGTTTGGATTTCAATACCACCAATTGAACAAAGCCAATCAACTTCACGTGCGGCAAAGTCGTCAGTCGACTTGTAGGCGGCAATGCCAAATTCGTTCAGCCCGCCCGCCTTTGGCAGCGCGTCGTAAACCGTCACGTCATTTCCTAACACCGCGAGGCGGTGGGCGCAGGACAGTCCCGCAGGTCCCGCCCCGACGACGGCAATTGTCTTGCCCGTGGAGGCAGCACGCACGAAAGGCATCACACCTTTTGCCATTACGGTATCGGTGGCGAACCGCTGTAATCGACCAATCTCTACTGGTTTGCCTTCGGCAATTTCACGTACGCAGGCCTGTTCACATAAGTCTTCGGTGGGGCAAACGCGGGCGCACATGCCGCCCAGAATATTCATGTCAAAGATGGTCCTTGCAGCGGCGTCCGGCGTTCCTGTCGCGATTTGGCGAATAAACAGCGGAATGTCGATATCCGTCGGGCAGGCGGTGACGCAGGGCGCATCATGACAGAAATAACAACGGTCTGCAGCGACTGCGGCCTCATGCGCATCCAAAGGCGCGTGCAGATCTGAGAAATTCTCGGCCAACGCATCCGCGTCAAGGCGTTGTGCGGCAATTCCATTTGTGAAAGGCGAATTCATGGCGGCTCCGTGATCTAAAACACGTTCACCTTGGCACAGATAAATTTTTTATCAAACGGTAAAATTTTTAAAAAGTACAGTTCTTTGGTTTTGCTTAAGTTTTGATAGACGTTGACGGGCTGACGCCTAAGATGCAGGCGAATTATAGCTGATTATTTATCTGGAGACTCACCAATGGCTGCTTACGCAATTGTCCAAGTGGACGTTAAAGATGACGAAGAATACGCGAAATATGCAGCCCTAGCTGGACCTGCCGTTGCGAAATACGGCGGCGAGTTTCTAGCGCGTGGGGGCGATGTTGACGTCATGGAGGGGACCACACGTGCACGCTGCGTGTTAATCAGGTTCGCTGATATGGACACCGCTAAGTCATTCTATCACGGCGCAGAATATCAAGAGGCATTGGCCTTTGGTTTGCCAGCTTCGGAACGCGACTATAAATTTGTAGAAGGTGTTTGAACCTACTTAACGGAAATTTGCCCCTTGAGACCTGCGAACAACTCTCAAACAAAGATGATTTTGTTCTAATGCTCTTGAGGGTTAGGGAAAACTAACCCAAAAAGGTTTGACTGTTATCAAGCCCGAACTTCAGGAGTCCGCGTGTCACTTTTCCTCATCGTAGCACTGCCATTTTTGGGCGCGCTCCTTCCTGGCGTGATGAATTCAGCCGGACGGCAAGCCGTTGGAGGCGTTACATTTACGGTAACACTTGCGGCATTTGTCGGCCTAATGACCAACTTACCAGCGGTCATGGATGGTCAGCTGGTTCAATCCGGCTTTGATTGGTTCCCGCAACTTGGATTGAACGTCACACTAATGCTCGATGGGCTCGGGTTTTTCTTTGCGACACTGATCCTCGGCATTGGCCTTTTGATCATCGCCTATGCGCGTTTTTATCTCGCGCGCGATGACAACATGGGTGAATTCTTTACGTACCTGTTGCTGTTCCAAGGCGCGATGGTGGGCATCGTGCTGTCCGACAACGTGTTGCTATTGCTGATCTTCTGGGAGTTGACGTCACTCTCGTCTTTCCTGCTCATTGGTTACTGGAAACATCTTGAAGCAGGGCGCCAAGGTGCGCGTATGGCCCTTACGGTCACGGGTATGGGTGGCCTCGCGATGATTGCTGGCATGTTGATTGTTGGGCAAATTGTTGGGTCTTATGATCTTTCAGTGATCCTGCAGAACCGCGATCTCATTCAAGCGGATCCGTTGTACCTGCCAGCTCTAATCCTGATCCTGCTAGGTGCTTTCACCAAATCCGCACAGTTTCCGTTCCATTTCTGGCTGCCCCACGCGATGGCCGCGCCGACGCCAGTGTCCGCCTACCTGCACTCTGCGACGATGGTTAAGGCCGGTATTTTCCTGATGGCACGTATGTGGCCAGTACTGTCTGGCACGCCGGAATGGTTTTACATAGTCACGACGGTTGGCCTGATCACGATGATCCTTGGCGCTGTAATTGCCTTGTTCAAACATGATCTCAAGGCGCTGCTCGCGTTTTCGACGGTTTCGCATCTGGGCCTGATCACGATGCTTCTGGGAACCGGAACCGCGTTTGGCGCATTCGCGGCGATGTTCCACATCCTTAACCATGCGACGTTCAAAGCAGCCTTGTTTATGTCCGCTGGCATTATTGATCACGAGACAAATACCCGCGACATCCGTTTGCTTGGTGGGTTGCGTCACCTCATGCCGATCACCTTCATCATCGCGACGATCGCGGCGCTTTCCATGGCGGGTATTCCGTTCCTCAACGGGTTCCTCAGTAAGGAAATGATGCTTGAAGAAATGGAGCACACGTATCTGTTTGGTCCTGAATGGTTGGTGCCCGCTCTCGCCACATTCGGTTCGTTGTTTTCCGCCGCCTATTGTTTCCGCCTGATCGGGCACACCTTCCTTGGCCCAAAGCGCGACGCCGAAAGCTATCCAGCGAAGCCACACGACCCCGGTGCGGGTCTATGGGTGCCTCCTGCGATCCTCGCGACCCTGGTTGTGGTGATCGGTGTCGCACCGTTCTTGGTTGAGGATTTCGTTAAGGTAGTCACGGCTGCGGTTCTCGGTTCCGCAGGTGAAGTTCCTGATGCGCACATCAAAATTTGGCACGGCTTCGTGACCCCTCTCTACATGTCCATTGTCGCGGTTGTAGGTGGTCTCATCGTGTTGTCGATGTTCAAACCTTTGTCGCGACTGTGGGACGCTACGCCGCGCCCTGAAGCCAAAACCATTTTCGACGATATCATTGCGGCCTTCGTGATGTACGCGCGTGTTCTGATCCTTCCGCTGCACAATGGCGCGTTTACACGCTACGGCCTGATCATGGCTGTGACTGTTCTCGCCGCGGGTTATCATGCTTGGACGACAGGGTTGATTGGCCCGATGACACGTGACGTTCAGCCCGTCGGCTGGGCCGAAGTCGGCAGTTGGATCATGCTGGTCGCGGCATCCCTCGGTCTTGCATCGCTGCACCATAACCGCCTGCTGGCCCTCATCTTGATTGGGATTGTGGGCCTTATGGTTTCGGTCGCCTTCGTTTACCTAAGTGCGCCGGACCTCGCGATGACACAGATCACAGTTGAGGTCGTGACGATCATTCTGTTGCTATTGGCGTTGAATTTCTTGCCAAATCACACGCCTGTCGAAAGTTCGGTATGGCGACGCACCCGTGATGTTATCGTCGCGAGTGCGGCAGGATTGGCGACAATGGCGCTGAGCTATCACTACTTGCTGCGCGATGCGATCTCGACGCCGATTTCGGAATTCCACCTCGCCAATTCCTACAAGGGTGGCGGTGGCAACAATGTCGTCAACGTTATCCTCGTCGACTTCCGCGGCTTTGATACCTTTGGCGAGATCATCGTTTTGGGCATCGCCGCGTTGCTGATCTTTGCGTTGACGGAAACCCTGTTGAACGGTCCGGTGCGGGCACGCCTTCTGAACCGCATTCCTGATAAGCCGCTCTCTGGCACCCAGCACCCGATGATGATGGTCGTCCTTACCCGCGTGATCATGCCTGTCGTTTTGATGGTTGGTTTCTACATTTTCTTGCGCGGTCACAACGAACCGGGCGGTGGGTTTATCGCGGGGTTGATCGTGTCGATTGCGGTGGTGATGCAATACATGGCCAGCGGATTTAACTGGGCGTCTGATCGTATCCGTTTCCCCTATCACGGCGTGATCGGAGCGGGCGTTTTGGTGGCAGGGCTGACCGGCATCGGGTCATGGTTCTTTGCCAAGCCATTCCTGACGTCTGACTTTACCTATGTCCGTATTCCACCGTTCGAAAAGTTTGAGCTGGCAACGGCCGCGCTGTTTGATCTTGGGGTGTTCCTCGCCGTGGTTGGCGCTGTGATGCTGACCCTCGAAAGCTTCTCACGTTTGGCGCGCCGTGCCCATGTAAAGGACTCTGACAACCCAATGGATGTTGATCCGTCGCTGCTCGTTGAACCGAATGAACCAGAGGGGGGCGTGTAACATGGAAGTTCTCGTTGCATCAGCCGTCGGCGTCCTAACGGCAACAGGCCTTTATCTGGTTCTACGCTTGCGTACATTCCCAGTGATCTTGGGGATGTCTTTGCTGACTTATGCCGTCAACGTATTCCTGTTCGCCTCGGGGCGCCTAACCATCGGCGCACCCCCCATCTTGACGGACGGAGTGACAACTTACACAGACCCGCTTCCACAGGCTTTGGTGCTTACAGCAATCGTAATTTCATTCGGCATGACGGCTGTCGTCGTGATGATCGCGCTTGGCGCGTATCTTGGAACGAACGACGACCTCGTGGATGATCCGGTTGATACCGACAAGGAGGACGCGGCATGAGCCATTGGATAATCGCCCCTATCGTCCTTCCGGCGATGCTCGCGCCGTTTATCGTGCTGGCCGCGCGCTATCACATTGGCATTCAGCGGGTGTTCTCGCTTGTCGGTGTCCTCGCGCTGATTACGATTTCAGCAGGCCTCGCTTGGACGGCTTCTGACGGCACTATCATTCTCTATCAACTGAGCGATTGGGCGGCACCGTTTGGCATCGTTCTTGTTGGGGACATGCTCTCAACGTTGATGATTTTGCTGACATCGTTGCTGGCGCTGTTTGTAATGCTTTACGTGATCGGGTCGGGCTGGGATGAACGTGGCCGCCATTTCCATGCGCTCTTTCAATTCCAACTCATGGGGATCATGGGTGCATTCCTGACAGGCGACTTATTCAACCTGTTCGTGTTCTTTGAAGTTCTCCTGATCGCGTCCTATGGCCTGATGATCCACGCAGGCGGTAATGTGCGGCTGCGTGCAGGCGTTCAATATGTGTTGTTCAACCTGCTCGGATCAACGCTATTCCTATTCGCGCTTGGATCGATCTACGCCGAGACAGGAACGCTCAACATGGCGGACCTCGCGCTGCGCGCTCAGATGATCAGCGCCGACGCGACGGTTGGTATTCGCGTGGCATCTGTTTTGCTGCTTTTGGTTTTTGCGATCAAAGCTGCGGTGGTGCCACTGCATTTCTGGCTGCCGTCCAGTTACGCCGAGGCCCCGGGCCCCGTCGCTGCATTATTCGCCATTATGACCAAGGTGGGCGCCTATGCGATCATCCGCGTCTACACTTTGATTTTTCCACCGAACCTCGAAGTGACTGCAGGCCTGCATGACGTCTGGCTGATGCCGGCAGCATTGATCTCGCTCGCGCTTGGTATGATCGGCGTTTTGGCGGCGAAATCGTTGGATCGCCTCGTGGCATTTGCTGTGATTGGATCGATGGGCATGGTGATGGTTGCAATCGCGCTGATGACTCCCGAAGGCATTGCCGCTGCTCTTTATTACATCGTTCATTCAACACTTGCTGGGGCCGCGCTGTTCCTGATTGTTGATCTGGTGAAGTCCAGCCGCCCGTCGCTCGCGCTGACCACAATGCCACCAATTGCTGGCGCCGCGCTGACGGCAGGGCTGTTTTTCGCGGCAGCTATAGCAATGGCGGGCCTGCCGCCGCTGTCTGGCTTTATTGGTAAGCTGCTCATCCTTGATGCTTCATTCGAAACACCATTTGCCGTCTGGATCTGGGCTGTTGTCCTTGGCGCAAGTTTGATTTCTGTCGTTGGGTTTGCCCGCGCGGGGAGTGTTGTTTTCTGGAAGGCCAACAGTATAGCGCCACCGGATGACCTTGAGCCACAGGCGCCACCGCATTTTCTATCTTATACCGCGGCTGGCGGGTTGGTTGTGTTGATGGCGGCATTCACAGTCTTTGGCGGCTATGCGCAGGCATACATGACTGCAACCTCTGAGCAGCTCTTTGCGCCTGAGCCATACATCGCAATTGTAGTGGAAACCGAAGGCAAGCTGAGTGACTCGACCGAAGAGGGGGATCACTGACATGAAGCGCTTATTAAATTGGCTTTTCCCGCACCCTGCGATGACCCTGCTGCTCGTGATTGTGTGGATCATCCTGCAAAAGGAATTGTCCTACGGGATGGCGGTGTTTGGGTTGATTTTAGGGATTATCATCCCGCGCACGACCGCCGTTTGGTGGCCGGACAGGCCGCAAGGGTTCCGCATTGGCAGAATGATCGCCTATATCATTCTGGTTCTGTGGGACATCGTGATCGCAAATATTCAAGTCGCTTGGATCGTCCTGACGCGCCCCAATTCTAAGCTGCGTCCTGCATGGATTATCGTTCCGCTTGACCTACGCAAACCCGAGGCGATTTCGGTTCTTGCTGGTACAATTACGCTGACACCGGGAACGGTCTCGGCCGATATGTCTAGCTCAGGTAGTTGCCTGCTGGTTCATGCCCTAGATGCGCCGAACCCAGACGCGATACGCGACGAAATTAAGCAACGCTACGAAGCCCGCCTTAAGGAGATTTTCGTATGATACCTGCACATGAAATCCTGAGTTGGGCGATTGCCATCTCATTCGTATCAGTGGCAATTTCACAGCTGCTCGCGATGATCCGCCTTGTGATTGGACCGGGCCCAGGTGATCGAATTCTGGCGCTTGATACCATGGTTCTGAACGCTATCGCGCTGATCGTACTTTTGGGCATATACCAAGGGTCACGGATGTATTTTGAGGCCGCTCTCATCATCGCCATGCTTGGTTTCGTATCCACAGTCGCCTATGCGCGCTTTGTTCTGCGAGGGGACATCATCGAATGACTTGGCATGAGATTGGAACCTACGCTGTCGCCGTTTTTCTACTAATCGGGGCATTCTTTACATTGGTCGGCGCGATTGGGTTGTTCCGCCTCAGCGATGCGATGACGCGCCTTCATGCGCCGACGAAGGTCGGAACAATGGGAATTGGCGCACTGCTGCTTGCGTCAATGACAAGCGGTTTCGTTGCTGGCGTCGGTTCGTTCCATGAGCTTCTTATCATGGCGTTTTTGTTTGTGACCGCGCCAATTTCTGCGAATTTCATAAGCAAAGTGAACATTCACATGAAATCGTCGTTCGCCCCGCCCGACGCGCCAGATGAACAAACGTGGTCGACGTTGATTGAACGTGACGGCGATGAAGGGCCTGAAAGTGGATCTGCGTAATTCCTTGTAGGTTCGCGAACTAAATGAAGCGTTATTCCTAACGTGCCCATTGCACCTACCGCCTGTGTGCTTAGCTTGGGCGCAACAGTAACGAGGATATGAAAATGACCTATACGCCCCCTAAAGTCTGGACATGGGATTCCGAAAACGGTGGCAAGTTCGCCAGCACAAACCGCCCCATCGCTGGGCCAACACATGACAAAGACTTGCCAGTAGGTAAGCACCCGTTGCAGCTTCACTCTCTGGCTACGCCAAATGGGGTAAAGGTCACCGTGATGCTGGAAGAGCTCTTGGCCAAAGGCTACGCCGCTGACTACGATGCGTGGTTCATTGACATCAACGAAGGCGACCAGTTTTCCAGTGGTTTCGTCGATGTGAACCCGAACTCAAAAATCCCTGCGCTGTTTGATAAGTCGACCGGTGTGCGGGTATTCGAATCCGGCGCGATTCTGCTGTATCTCGCCGAGAAATTCCGCGCGTTCCTGCCACGTGACATCGAAGGGCGCACTGAGACCCTCAATTGGTTGTTCTGGCTGCAAGGCTCAGCGCCATATTTGGGCGGTGGTTTTGGCCATTTCTACGCCTACGCACCAGAAAAGTTCGAGTATCCAATCAACCGTTTTGCAATGGAGACCAAGCGACAGTTGGATGTCCTGAACCAGCAGCTCGAAGAGAACCGCTATATCGCAGGCGCCGAGTACACCATTGCAGATATGGCCACAGCGCCGTGGTACGGCTCGCTGGTTAAAGGCGCAGTTTATGACGCCGCAGAATTCTTGGACACTGCCAGCTATGAAAACGTCAACCGTTGGGCGGATGATGTAATGTCACGTCCGGCTTTCAAAAAAGGTCGCATAGTGAACCGTGCATGGGGTGAGGAACACGAACAATTGCGCGAACGTCACGACGCGAGTGACTTTGATGCTGTGCCTAAGGAATAAAATGTAGATCGGCGCGGCCTCGGCTGCGCCCAGCTGCGACCCTAGGAAAGCCTAGCACAGCGTTGTGTGTCGGAATTGCTGGAAAGGAAAGGTGGTTTGGTGGAGCATAGCGGGATCGAAC
>DQCL01000008.1:9200-10995 GCA_003533975.1 Octadecabacter sp.
GCGCTCTCCCAGCTGAGCTAATGCCCCTAAACCATAGGGTGCCGCTATTGCGGACTTGGATGCTTTACGCAGCGGGGCGGGCGAGATCAAGAGAAAATCCCGCCCTAAAGCCCCAAAATTTAATCAGGTCTTAGGAATCGTCGTCTGGTGCGGCAACGTCAGCAATTTCCTCAAGAGGAACCGTGTCATCGTCATCATCTTCCAGAACGTCGTCACCCAGATCCGCATCATCCTCGTCGTCATCGTCGAGTACGAGATCGTCTTCTTCTGCATTGGCTTCGTCCTTCTTGGACTGGGCATCAGCAGCATCGGCAACCATTGTGCGGGTTTTGCCGGTTTCAACAACAACAACCTCACCCGTGTAAGGGCTGACAATCGGATCGGCGTTCAGGTCGTAGAACCGTTTTCCGGTTTCCGGGCAGAGGCGCTTTGTGCCCCACTCTTCCTTTGGCATGTGATCTTCCTTTTGGCGGTGCGGCCACTTGGCCGGATCGTCGCCAACTGCCATAAGGACTGGTCTAAGTCAAAGGCATTTGGCGCGTATAAATGTGAAAGGCGGATATGGGACGTTTGATCCTTGAAGGCAACCCCCCTGTAGAGGTTCTGTTGCGGCGTTCTGCACGTGCACGACGGTTAAGCCTGCGTATTTCTCGCTTAGACGGGCGTGCGACGCTCACATTGCCCAATAGAGTGCCTGAACGCGAAGGAATGGCGTTCTTGCGAGAGCGTGAAGCATGGCTGCGTGGTCACCTGAATGAAATCGAACCTGAGATGCCTGTTGTCTTGGGGGGAACGGTGATGTTTCGCGGCGCTCAGCTTCCGCTTGTCGACGGTGATGTGAAGCGGGCGCGCCTAATCGACGGTGCGCTGGTGTTGCCCGATGACCCCGACAAAGTCGGCAAACGAGTCGCTGCCTTTTTGAAACTACAGGCGCGCGATGCCTTGGCGGATGCCTCGGACCGCTATTCAGCTGCCTTGGGTAAACCATATGGCCGCATTTCTCTGCGCGACACGCGGTCACGTTGGGGGTCATGCTCATCCGCGGGCGACTTGATGTATTCTTGGCGCCTTATTATGGCCCCGACAGACGTGCTGGAGTACGTCGCGGCCCATGAGGTCGCGCACCTTCAACACATGGACCATTCCCCTCGTTTCTGGGCCGAAGTCGAGCGACTGTTTCCTGCACATAAGGCGTGTCGAAAGTGGCTGCGCGAAAACGGGGGCGCATTGCATCGGGTGCGTTTTGATTGACGTCGCCCTGTGATGTGATCACAAATGCCGCATGTTGATCCAATCCAAAGCAAACGAACCCACAGGTGCCGCCCATGATCGCGTGTATCGAACATTGCGTGCCCGCATCATGCACGGCGAAATTGACCCCGGTCAGGCGCTAACCCTACGTGGGATCGGTAAGGAATTCGGTGTCTCAATGACCCCAGCGCGTGAATCGGCGCGCCGATTGGTGGCAGAAGGGGCGTTGCTGCTATCCTCATCTGGGCGGGTATCAACACCGGAGCTTTCCAACGAAAGGATAGAAGAGCTCGCAGCCCTGCGTGCCTTGCTAGAGCCAGAACTCGCGGCGCGGGCGTTGCCACGGGCGCATATGGCACTGATTGAGCGGTTAGAAGAAATAAATGGGCGCGTCGCGCGGGTCATCGCAATGCAGGATGCGCCAGGTTACATCAAGCTGAACCTAGAATTTCACCGTACACTTTATTTACGTGCACAAGCACCTGCGATGCTGGCAATGGCTGAAACCATCTGGCTGCAACTTGGTCCGACGATGTCGAAGCTT
>DQCL01000028.1:0-182 GCA_003533975.1 Octadecabacter sp.
TGCGGGCATGGGATGGGCGGCGCCGTTGCGCTTGAGGTGACGCGCCGTGCGCCAGAGCGGGTGATCAGGTTGGCTTTGATCGGGACCAACCCATTGTCTGACACACCACAAGAAGCCGCCGACCGCGAGCCGCGGATGATTGGTGCCAAGTCAGGCCGGTTTGAAAGCTTGCTAGAGCAAGA
>DQCL01000028.1:211-517 GCA_003533975.1 Octadecabacter sp.
CTATACGAGATGGCCCTGTCGCTTGGGGCGGATGTGTTTGCACGCCAGGAACGCGCAATGCAGCGCCGCCGTGACCAGCAGAGTACTTTGCGCCGCATCACCCAGCCGACATTGGTTTTGGCGGGCGAAGAGGACCAGATCGTGCCACTGAAACGGCAGGAATTTCTGGCGGAATTGATCCCCTATGCGAAACTTGGAGTTTTGAATGGGGTTGGGCATTCCGTGATGTTGGAAGACCCTGAAGGGACGACCGAGGCGATCTATACATGGATGCGCCAGCCTTTGGTGTTGCGCTAAGGCTTTCGG
>DQCL01000028.1:541-833 GCA_003533975.1 Octadecabacter sp.
GACAGGTTTAAAGGCGGGCTTTGGCGCGGTCTTCGTGGTTCAGCGATTGAATGGACGCGGACGGAGTTCCATCTTCGTTGAAGAAGGGCGTGTCGCGCCAGGTGCCCGTCAGACGCGCGCGCGTGGTGCGTTTCAACATACCCCAGATAAAGCCGCCGAGCCCAGTGTGGCCGCGTTTTCCGTTGGGTTTTGGGATGAATGCATGGACTTTGATGGGGCCGAACGGCGTCGGATCTGACGCGCAGGAAACGAATAGGCTGGCGAACGCGATTTTTGGTGTGCGCATGGTGTT
>DQCL01000028.1:847-5369 GCA_003533975.1 Octadecabacter sp.
CAGGGGGGTGTTACAGCAAGAGGCATACCAGCGAAGAAGACTTTCCGATTTCCACGTAAAGACGGCGAGGTTGTCTTGGCCTTTGGTAAACGTCACGCGGTTGGGTGCTGTTTGGAAATACGACACTCCGTCAGGGCCGGGATCAGCGTTGCCCAGCCAAACGACCGCACGACGGCAATCGTCGCAGTGGCACTGGGCGTGGCTTCCGGCTTTCGGAGAAATGCCCGATAGTGTCCCCATCACACCGCCGCAGCTGCATGAAAAGGACACGTCGGCCATTTACTTGACTGCCGCGATTTTCGCCGTGCTTTTGGTCGCTGGCTTTGGGGCTTCGGAATTCGCGTCGATGAAGTCAATGACGAGTGGGCGAATGTTGTTGCGCCAGCTACTGCCCGCAAAAATACCATAGTGACCGGCGCCCGGCTCAAGGTGGGACGCCTTTTTGCTGTCAGGCAAGCCCGTCAGTAAAGGCAGCGCTGCGAGGCATTGGCCCGGCGCAGAGATGTCATCATTTTCACCTTCAACGATTTTCACGGCCACAGTTGTGATCTTACCGAAGTCGACTGGGTGGCCTTCAACTGTGAAGCTGTTCGTCGCGATTTCACGATTTTTGAAGATGCGTTCAACGGTCGAGAGATAAAACTCAGCCGTCATATCCATCACGGCGAGGTATTCGTCATAAAACGCGTTGTGTTTGTCGTGTTCTGACGCTTCGCCCTTGGTGACGGCCATAATCTGTTTTTGGAAAGCATTGTTGTGCATTTCGCTGTTCATCGAAATGAACGACGCCAATTGTAGCAGGCCAGGGTAAACCATGCGACCAACGCCCGGGTATTTGAAGCCGACCCGTTGGATCATCGTTTCTTCGAGTTGGCCCATCGTGACCGAGCGGCCAAAGTCGGTTACCTCGGTGTGGTTCGCTTCTGGATCAACGGGACCGCCGATCAACGTCAACGAGCGTGGCTGTGCGTCTGGGTCTTGTTCCGCAAGATAAGCTGTTGCGGCAAGGGTGAGTGGGACTGGCTGACAAACGGCAATTACATGTGTATCCGGACCCATTTCTTTCATGAATTCAGAAAGGTAGATCGTGTAGTCTTCGACGTCGAACTTACCTTCAGACACGGGAATATCGCGCGCGTTGTGCCAATCGGTTGTGTAAACTTCGCAATCGGGCAGCAGGGACATGACGGTTTTGCGCAGCAATGTCGCGTAGTGGCCAGACATCGGTGCGACCAACAGTACCTTGCGTTTGCGTTCCTGACGGCCGACCGCACAGAAGTGGACGAGATCGCCAAACGGCTTTTCGACAACTTTGCGCACCATGATGACGTGGTCTTTGCCGTCTTCGGCCGGAACACTGTCAATGCCCCAGTCGGGTTTTGCGACCATACGTGCAAAGCTGCGTTCGGTGACTTCACCCCAAGCGCGCAACATTTCCATACCCGGACCGGGCCACATTGCGACGGCTGGATAAGACGCTATCGCCCGTGCGGAGGCCCCCATCCATTCGTTTGTATTTCGCATGGTTTCCATCAGGTCATATGTTGCCATATACTTCATTTGCGCGCCCTCGGCTTTTGTCGCTGTCTAACTAGTGGCCTTTCGACCTAGCCTTAAGACGCGATGACTATGTCGCATTGACGTTCCACGTCCAGAATGGATAGCAGAATGGAAAATGCTGCAACTGCACAGTAAGAGGGTGACGGTAATATGACAACAGACGATTCAAAAAACAGTGAATCCATCGGTCTGGATGCGGCGTTGCCGAAGCTTGAGCAAAATATGGAGCGAATTCAGGATCTTACGACGCGACTTATGGCGGCGGTCGCAAATAAGCGAAAGGTTCCGCAAGATCTTCAGGGGCCAGAACCTGACCTTTACGCCCGAGCGGGTGGCGCACTTTTTCAGGAAATGATGCAAAATCCGTCCAAGATTATTGAACAGCAAGTCGGATACTGGGGCAAAACGTTGCAGCATTTTGTTGATGCACAGCAAGCTTTGTCGAAAGGAAACCTTGAGGCGCCGAAAGACGACACGCCAACGGATCGCCGGTTCAAAAACCCTCTTTGGCAGTCGCACCCTTATTTCAACTTCCTCAAACAGCAATACATGTTGAATGCGCAGGCAGTTGATGCCGCTGTTTCCGACATGGATGGTCTGGACGATGCAGATAAGCGGCGGATGGAATACTTTAGCCAACAGATCGTGGATATGCTGTCGCCGACAAACTTTCTGGCCACCAACCCTGATGCGTTGAGCAAAGCTGTTGAAACCGAAGGCGACAGTCTTGTGCGCGGCTTGGAAAACATGATCGCTGATCTGGAGGCCAACGATGGTGAACTGGTTGTTTCATTGGCCGATAAGGATGCGTTTACGGTTGGTAAAAATCTCGCCATGACGCAGGGCGAGGTTGTTTTTCGCAACCATATGTTCGAATTGATCCAATATGCGCCGACGACCGAGAAGGTTCATGAAACGCCGTTGGTTATTTTCCCGCCTTGGATCAATAAGTTCTATGTTCTTGATCTAAACGAGAAGAACTCACTCATTAAATGGGCGGTCGAACAAGGCTTCACGCTATTTGTTGTGTCGTGGGTTAATCCTGATGAGACCTACCGCGACGTTGGTATGACTGATTACATCGAGGATGGGTATCTGACTGCATTTGAAACCGTCCGTGAGATTTGTGGTGTAAAGAAGGTGAACGCCGTTGGGTATTGTATTGCCGGAACAACGCTGTCGCTTTCGCTAGCAGTCATGAAGGCGCGCGGACTTGATTATGTGAATTCCGCCACGCTGTTTACCACGCTCACTGATTTCTCAGATCGAGGTGAAGTTGGTGTGTTCTTGAATGACGATTTTGTGGATGGGATCGAACAGGAAGTCCTTGATGCAGGATTCCTCGACAGTTTCTACATGAGCCGGACATTCAGCTATCTGCGGGCAAACGACTTAATCTATCAGCCCGCAATTCGCAGCTACATGTTAGGGGAAACCCCGCCGGCATTCGATTTGCTGTACTGGAACGGCGACGGCACGAACCTGCCAGGGAAAATGTCGATCGAGTATCTGCGTGGGCTTTGTCAGGACGACGCATTTGCCACCACTGGCTTCGATGTTGCGGGCATTACCGCGAAGCTGAGTGATGTTGATGTTCCGATCTGTGCGATTGCCTGTGAAAGCGACCACATTGCGGCTTGGAAGTCGTCCTATCGTGGCGTGCAGAAGATGTCTTCCAAGGATAAGACGTTTATTCTGTCTGGGTCAGGGCACATTGCGGGCATCGTGAATCCGCCAGCTAAAAAGAAATACGGTCACTGGACCAATACAGACCTCAGCCTTAGTCCGGAGGACTGGCAAGAGGGGGCGAAGGCCCATGAGGGGTCTTGGTGGCCGATGTGGAGCAAGTGGTTGGCAAAGAAATCTGGCAAAAAGATAGATGCGAGAACGCCCGGGACGGCGACTCATCCTGCGATAATGCCTGCTCCTGGTAGCTACGTTGTGGGTGAATAATCCGCTTCGACGTAAGGTGTTGGTGGCGAATTTTCGCTGATACGCTTTCCTAAGGCGGGGTTTTCACAATTAATTCAGGCGCTTGGTGGGGCTTTAAGTTTTTATGCTGCGGTGCAGAAAAAACTTGAAATGCTGCGACGCAGCAAGTATGTTGTTTGCAGACGCAGAAACGCCGGAATAGTCCGGTACACATTTAAGGAGCACCAACATGGCTGCTAAGACACCTGACTTCACCGCCGTTCTCAAAGACATGATGGGCGCATTCCCGGTAGACACAAAAGCATTCGACGACGCTGTTAAGACACAGTCTTCCTTGAACGAAAAGCTGTCCGCGGTTTCCATCACTGCAGCACAGGCTTCCACTGAGCTTTCCGCTAAATGGGCTCAGGACACACTTGCTAAGGTTACAGAACTGTCCAAAGCAAAGACAGAGCCTGCTGACTACGCAACATCCGTAACTGACTTTGCATCTGCTTCTGCTGAAGCTGCTGCTGAGCACATGGCTGCTTTCGCTGAAATCGCGAAAAAAGTTCAGACAGAAACTCTGGAACTGATGATGGCTGCTGGCAAAGACGTGTCCGAGGACATGACTGCAGCTGCTAAGAAAGCGACTGCAGACGTATCTGCAGTTGCTAAGAAAGCCGCTACTGCAAAGTAAGCGACGTTAGAGAGATAGGCGTTTTCCTCCTCCCTGAGCGCCAACGTCTTTCAAGGGCGTGCTGTATTCTCCCGACAGCACGCCCTTTTCTTTTGCTGACATGCAGCATAGGCTTCTCTGCACTGCAACATTTCTGGGAGGAAACCCGTTGGCCATCAAATCACAACCGTTGCTGATCAAGCGGTATGCAAGCCGTCGTTTGTACAACACCGAGACCAGTGATTATGTCACGCTCGAAGACATCGCGACTTTTATTCGCGATGGGCGCGAGGTGCAGATTGTTGACCTGAAGTCTGGTGATGACCTTACGCGCCAATATTTGCTGCAAATCATCGCTGAACATGAAAGCCG
>DQCL01000182.1 GCA_003533975.1 Octadecabacter sp.
AGCGCCTTGGCAACACAGGGTATATCAGCGCGAACAATCGTGGCGCCCGCCGCCTGCAGGCGCTGAACGGCGCTATTGAAGCCGGCCAGCGGCTCTGCACGAATGTCATCAAGCGCGACGGTTTCTAATAGCAAAAACCGCTTTTTCGAAAGTGTCGCGTTTCGCAAATCGACAGGGGGATATCCACCGAGCGCCCCATACATCAGGCTCGCGTCCTCGACATTGCGACAAAGCGGGCCGATTGTGTCAAAACGTTCTGCCAAGGGCACAACACCGCGCAGCGGAAGTTGCCCGGATGTGGTTTTCAATCCGACCAGATCATTCCACACCGCCGGGATACGCACAGAGCCGCCGGTATCAGTGCCAACCGCTGCCGCGGCCAAACCAAAGGCAACCGATGTCGCAGCGCCCGAAGACGAACCACCAGCGACCGCATCCGGGTCATTCACACTGGGTGGTGTCTGTGTGATCGGATTATAGCCAAGGCCCGAGAATGCGAGTTCCGACATATGTGTCTTGCCAAGGCAAACCAGCCCCAGACTTGTCGCTGTTTCCAACACGTCCGCATCACGCGCCGGAACACGCCCTGCCAACAAAGCCGAGCCAGCCTCGGTCGCCGTTCCTGCCGTATCAAACAGATCTTTCCACGAGATCGGAACACCATCCAACGGTGACAGCCGATAGCCAGCTCTGGCACGCAACGCTGCTGCCCCAGCCTCGGCCAATGCACGTTCCGGTGTCAGGCGTGCATAAATCCGGTTAGAAAGGGGATGTTCATCAATCGCATCAAGAAAGGTCTGCGCAAGCGCGACAGGGTCAATATCCCGTGCGCCAATCCCCCGACCCAATTCTGCGGCCGTCATGTGCAACCATTTCTGCGTCATCTGCGCCTCCACTATCCAAAACAAACGGTAGCGGCAGCACAACGCATGGACAATCCCGCCACGCTGCCCATATTCGAATTATGGCACTGGAATTTGATATCATTGTTGCAGGCGGCGGCTTGAACGGCTCGGCGCTGGCGTTGGCGCTGGCCCAAAGCGAGTTTTCGGTCGCATTGATCGACCCTTTGGAAGATCAGCTTGTCGTCGACGACGAATTTGACGGGCGCAGCTATGCATTGGCGGTGGCGTCACAGCGGCTTTTGGGGGCTATCGGTATCTGGGAACAGGTTGCCGAAAATGCGCAACCAATCCTTGAAGTCGTCGTATCGGATGGTCGCGCGGGTGAAGGCGCTTCGCCGCTGATCCTTGAACTGGACCACGCCGAAATCGAAGAAGGCCCGATGGGCTTTATGATCGAAGACCGGTATCTGCGTCAGGCGCTGCACAGATCAATCGCGGATAATCCTTTGATCCGATCAATGCGTGGCGTTCGCGTTCAATCGCAATCCGTTGCCAGCGATGGCGTTACGGTGTGTCTGTCTTCGGGGAAATCGGTCACGGCCAGCCTGTTGATAGGTTGCGATGGCCGCAACACACAGATCGGAGAAGGCGCAAACATCAAACGCGAGGGCTGGAGCTATGGGCAAACGGCGCTTGTGTGCGCGATATCCCATGAACGCCCCCACAACGGCACCGCGCATCAGTTTTTCATGCCGCATGGGCCGCTGGCCATCCTGCCGCTTCCGGGCAACCGATCGTCGATTGTCTGGAGCGAAACGACGAGCGAGGCCGAGCGTATTCATGCGCTCAGCGATGCCGATTACATCGAGGCCTTGAAGCCACGGTTTGGTGATTTTCTGGGCAAGATCGCCTTGTGTGGACAACGTGCAACCTATCCCCTTGGCCTGTCGCTGGCGCAAAGCACAGTGGCCGAAAGACTGGTGCTGGTTGGCGACGCTGCCCATGTCGTTCACCCGATTACCGGGCAGGGCCTGAATTCCGGGCTAAAGGATATCGCAGCCCTGGCCGAGGTGCTGACAATGGCCATGCGCCGTGGCGAGGATATCGGGCGCATGGACGTGTTGGAACGTTACCGCAAATGGCGCAGTTTCGACGTGTCAGCAACCGCGCTGGCAACCGACACTTTCAACCGGGTGTTTTCCAACGACAATCCAACAATCCGGCTTGGTCGCGATCTGGGGCTTGGGCTGGTCAACGCACTGCCGGGCCTTCGCCGCAACCTGATGCGTGAAGCCGCCGGGCTGACTGGTGATTTGCCCAAGCTGTTGCAGGGCCGCGCGATTTAGTCGAGCTCGCGCGCTTCATCCATCAGCATGACCGGGATACCATTACGGATCGGAAATGCCAGTTTTGCAGATTTCGACACGAGTTCCTGTTTATCCGCATCATAGCTAAGTACGCCTTGCGTTTGCGGACAAACCAGCGCTTCGAGCATGCGTCGATCAAATTCTACCACAGTATTCATTGCATCACCTCTTGGCCGGACCCGCCACGCACTGCGTATTCAAACAAAGCAATCAATGTTTCTCTCCGGGCTATCAATGACGGCGCTTCCAGCAACGCCTGCTTTTCTTCGGGTTTGAACGGGCACAGCATTGCCAGCGAATTTATCAACATTTCATCATCTGCCTCGCGCAGAGAATCCCAATCGCTTTGCAGTTCATTTGTTTCAAGAAACCGACCCAACAACGAAAAGAACTTTTGCCGATCAAGTCCATCATCGTGTTCGCGGGCACCAAGATCCCGATCAAATCCGTCCCAGCTGACGTCGCATTTCCGATAGGCGGCAAAGCTTTCAGTTTCATCGGTGATGCGAAAACGCGAAATCCCGGTCAGTGTAATCATATAGCGCCCGTCGTCGGTTTCCGAAAAACCGGTGACCCGGCCTGCGCAGCCGACATTGTTCAACCCGCCCGATGTATCCGCCGATTGCACGGGTTGCACCATGCCAATCAGGCGGTGCGATGATTTCAGCGTGTCGTCCAGCATCACAAGATAACGCGGTTCAAAAATATGTAGCGGCAGCGGGGCACGGGGCAGTAACAACGCGCCAGAAAGCGGGAAAACCGGCAAGGACGATGGCAGGTTGGCGGCTTGAAACATCGTACCACTCTGACCCTTTGTAACCTCAGACAAAAATCATTGATGATAGCTTTCGCCGACCATTCAGGGCGATCGGATCCTGCGCCTGCAACGCATCGAAGATTGTGAAAAGCTGCGATTTCGCTGCTCCGCCATCCCACTCGCGGTCCCGACGAAACAATTCCAACAATTCATCAACTGCTTCCTGAACATCGCCATTGGCGTGCAATGCCAACGCCAGATCAAACCGCGCCTGATTGCTGGCAGGATCCGCATCGACAGCGGCCCGAAGTTCTGCAACCGGGCCTGCATCCGCCGCTTGTTTGGCCAATTCCAACTGTGCGTGAGCCAGCTCAAGCTCTGGTGCTGCAGAAATCTCGGCCGGTGCGCCATTCAGGATCGCTTCGGCCTGTTCCAGATCATCAAGCGCCAAGTGGGCACGGACCAAGCCGCCATAGGCCGCCGCATTGTCTGGTTCTTCTTCCAGAATGGCCGCGAATGTTTCTGCCGCATCAACCGCAGCTCCTTCGGCCAGCATCGCCTCGGCCGCTTCGACGGCTTCAGCCAGCCCGCCATCAGGACCAAGCTCTGCCATTTTCGCGACAAACGCCGTAATTTCCGACCCCTGCACCGCACCTTGAAACCCATCAACAGGTTTGCCGTCAAAAAAGGCATAGACCGTCGGAATCGACTGGATTTTCAACTGCGCCGAAATCTGCGGGTTTTCGTCGACGTTCACCTTGACCATGCGAACTTTGCCGCCAGCTTCGGTAACGGCCTGTTCAAGCATCGGTCCCAACGTCTTGCACGGGCCACACCAAGGCGCCCAGAAATCCAC
>DQCL01000022.1 GCA_003533975.1 Octadecabacter sp.
GCCTGAAATGGTTGCGAAAATGACGAAGGCGCCGATTATCTTTGCCCTCGCCAACCCGAACCCGGAAATCACGCCCGATGACGCCCGCACGGTCGCACCGGATGCGATCATGGCAACAGGACGCAGCGATTTCCCGAACCAAGTGAACAATGTGCTGTGCTTCCCGTTCATCTTCCGTGGGGCACTGGATGTTGGCGCAACCGAAATTAACGACGCTATGAAAATTGGCTGTGATGAAGGTATTGCCGCCCTCGCCCGCGCGACCACATCCGCCGAAGCCGCCGCCGCCTATAAGGGTGAGCAAATGACCTTCGGCACTGACTACCTCATCCCTAAACCGTTTGACCCGCGCTTGATGGGGGTTGTTGCCTCCGCGGTGGCCAAGGCTGCGATGGAAACCGGCGTGGCGACGAAAACGGTAGATTTGGAAGACTACAAAGCAGGCTTAGATGCGTCGGTGTTCAAGTCCGCGATGTTAATGCGCCCTGTGTTTGAATCTGCCGCAACCGCGTCCCGCCGAATTGTCTTTGCCGAAGGCGAGGACGAACGGGTGCTCCGTGCTGTGCAAGCCGTTTTGGAAGAAACAACCGAGACCCCGGTTCTCATCGGTCGCCCTGAGGTTATTGAAGGCCGCGCCGAACGTGCGGGTCTTGATATTGATCTTAGCAAGCTGGACATCGTAAATCCCGAAAACGACTCTCGTTACCGCGACTATTGGGAGACATATCATTCACTCATGTCCCGCCGTGGTGTTTCACCTGATATTGCCCGCGCGGTTATGCGCACCAACACCACCGCCATCGGCGCCGTTATGGTGCAGCGCGGAGAGGCCGACAGCCTGATCTGCGGCACATTCGGACAATTCCGTTGGCACCTAAATTACATTAACCAAATTTTGGGCAAGGACCACAAAGTCCAAGGCGCGCTCAGCATGATTATCCTCGAAGATGGGCCATTATTCATCGCCGACACGCATGTGCGTTCAGAACCGACACCCGAACAGATCGCGCAGACCGCGATCGGCGCTGCACGCCATGTGAAACGCTTTGGCCTACAGCCAAACATCGCCTTTTGTGCGCAATCCCAGTTCGGCAATCTTCAATGTGATACAGGCGTCCGCCTTCGCGCTGCGATGTCTATTTTGGACGCGCAGAAGGTTGATTTCACGTATGAGGGAGAGATGAACGTAGACGCGGCGCTCGACCCAGACTTGCGCGAACGTCTGCTGCCGCACGGGCGTATGAAAGGTGCCGCCAATGTGCTGATCTTTGGCCATGCGGATGCGGCAAGCGGAGTGCGCAACATTCTCAAGATGAAAGCGGGCGGGCTTGAAGTGGGGCCCATTTTGATGGGCATGGGCAACCGTGCCCATATCGTCACGCCGTCTATCACGCCGCGCGGTCTGCTGAACATGGCGGCTGTCGCCGGAACGCCCGTCAAAAACTACGGATAAACGTCAAAGCGGCGTGATCATGCCCCCGTTGAGGTTCGATCCGGTTTTCAGGCCGGTCCGGTTCCCTTGCAGGGCCATCGGGGGACAGTTTTCGCAGAGCGAACCAATTGGATGCACAGCGCGCGGCCTAAGACACACCACGTCAAGGGCTCTTGCCCGCGTTCAGCGACTTCATTCAATACGAACAGGCCCAATCCGCAAAATCGTTCGCAACTTTGCAATACCCGACACGGAACTTAGCAAACCTGCTTAACGGCGGGTGGTTTGCAAATATTTGCAATTTCTACCTGCGACATTTTGCAAACTCCGTGCAAGTTCGGCGTTAACAGCCTTGCCCCATGCCCCCTGCACAGCCTATCCCTATGGCAAATAGAGGGGAATACCATGGGATACCGCGACGTTTACGAAAGCTGGCAGGCTGATCCAGAAGCATTCTGGATGAAGGCGGCTGAAGCCATCGACTGGGATCAAGCACCGACCAAGGCTTTGTTTGATGACAACGCCCCGCTGTACGAATGGTTCAGCGATGCGAAGGTAAACACCTGCTATAACGCCCTTGATCGTCATGTTGAAAATGGCCGTGGCGCGCAAACCGCGATCATTTATGACAGCCCCATCACCGATACCAAGCGCGAAATATCTTACGTAGAACTGCGCGACCGCGTTGCCAAGCTTGCGGGTGCCTTGCGCGCCAAAGGCGTGCAAAAGGGCGACCGCGTCATCATCTACATGCCAATGGTCCCAGAAGCATTCGAAGCGATGCTTGCCTGCGCACGAATTGGCGCAGTGCACTCCGTTGTGTTTGGCGGATTTGCGGCCAACGAACTGGCTGTCCGCATTGATGATGCCACCCCTAAGGCCATCATCGCCGCGTCCTGTGGTTTGGAACCGAACCGTGTGGTCGAGTACAAACCGCTCGTTGACGGCGCGATTGAACTGGCCGAACACAAACCAGATTTCTGCGTTATTTTACAGCGCGAACAAAAAATTGCTGAACTGATTGAGGGTCGCGACGTCGACTGGCACGACTTCCAGAACGGCGTTGAGCCTGCTGAATGTGTGCCCGTTGAGGGGAACCATCCCGCCTATATTCTTTATACATCTGGCACCACGGGCGCGCCGAAAGGTGTTGTACGCCACACGGCGGGCCACTTGGTTGCGCTGAACTGGACGATGANNGAAGAACATCTACAACGTCGATCCTGGTGACGTCTTCTGGGCCGCATCTGATGTGGGTTGGGTCGTTGGGCACAGTTACATCTGCTATGCCCCGCTCATTCACGGCAACACCACGATTGTGTTTGAAGGTAAGCCCGTCGGCACGCCCGACGCTGGCACATTCTGGCGCATCATCGAAGAACACAACGT
>DQCL01000021.1 GCA_003533975.1 Octadecabacter sp.
GTTCTTGCCGATGTCGTGGATGTCACCCTTTACGGTGCCGATGACCATTTTGCCAACGCGCGGTGCGCCTGTTTCGGCAAGCAGCGGCTTAAGGATGAACATGCCACCCTTCATCGCGTTGGCCGCCAGCAGCACCTCGGGCACAAACAGGATGCCATCGCGGAAGTCGTTGCCAACGATTGTCATGCCGCCAACAAGTGCGTTGGTCAGGATGTCATATGGCGCCCACTTGCGATCGAGCAGGATATGAACCGCCTCTTCGATCTCTTCTTTAAGGCCGTCGTACAGGTCATCGAACATTTGCGCGACAAGATCGTCGTCGTTCAGCTCTGCGAGGATGATGTCGTCTTCTTGGTCGGACATAAGGGAACCCTTTGAAGTGTCTTTGTTTGATTTGCGCGTAAATGCCGCAGGCGGTCTGGACCGATTGCGACACAAGGTGCCCATACTGCGACGATCAAGCAAATGAATAGTTTGCAGAATGAAAGTGAGTGGCGTTTAGCTGCGCGTTATTTCCTTAGCTGCGGCGACGGCCACGACGCGGTGCCCGTACTGGGCCAGCACCGTCCGTTCCGTCTGATTCTGAGGAGAACGCACCCATTGCTTCGGTGATTTCTTCCAACGTTGGAGCGTCGCCTTTGGGGCGGGTTTCCAGGGCTTCGCGCATCGCCTTTAGGTGTTCCGTCGTGGTTCCACAGCAGCCACCAATGATCGACGCGCCGCTATTGCGAGCAAGGCAGGCGTAATCGGCCATCAACTCTGGCGTGCCATCGTAGTGGATGTGGCCTTCGACATATTTCGGGATGCCCGCGTTCCCTTTGGCGATAACTGGCTGTTCCGGTCCGGCCGCAGCAAATCCAAGGACAGTGCGCAGCAGGTCAGACGAGCCAACACCACAGTTTGCGCCAAAAGCGATAGGTGCATTTGGCAATTTCCCGACGAGCTTCACCAGTTCGGCGCTTGTGAGGCCCATCATTGTGCGACCAGCTGTATCGAAACTCATCGTGCCGCACCACGGCATGTCTGCCAGTGCAAAGGCGGCTGCGGCGGCTTTGAATTCATCCCCGGCAGAGATGGTTTCGACCCAACACACATCTGCGCCGCCAGCTTTCAGGCCCTCAGCCTGTTCGTGAAACATTTCCACGGCGGATTCGAACGTCAGCGTGCCGCCCATGTGGTCCATAATGTCACCGGTTGGCCCAACGGAGCCTGCAACGATGACCTTGCGTCCTGATTTGTCCGCAACTTCGCGGCCGATTTCAGCACCCGCCTTGTTGATTTCATGCACTTGGTCTTGGCCGTCATGCAGTTTGAGGCGTGAGGCGTTGCCGCCAAAGGTGTTGGTCAGGAAAATGTCGGACCCGGCGTCAACCGCGCCTTGGTACAGGGCCGTGATACGGTCGCGGTGTTCAAAGTTCCAGAACTCCGGTGCGTCGCCAGACTGTAGGCCCATGTTGAATAGGGTGGTGCCTGTCGCGCCATCCGCCAAAAGCCAGTCGCGGGTTGCAAGAAGGTCAGACAGGGCGTTCGGTTGAATACTGGACATTATGGCGTGCTCCTAAAGGGGTCGCACGCGCTTCGCATGCGCGCGGCATCTTCGCAATTGAATAATTTTCATCATGTCGCTGAATGTATTTGGGGTGTGGTAAAGGCGGTGGGTTGTGAATGGCATGAGCCAAGGTCGCCATCGTCAAGACAAGGTCACCTGTCGTGCGCGCGCAGAGGTAGCGCGCGTGCCACGCTGGACCGAAGGCTTGTTTGAAACGGCGCAATCCGGTGGCGGCGTTAATCGCGCGGCTCGCACCGGGGAGCATGTGGGGCGGAGAGGGGACTGAGGCCAAGGACAGCTGTGTGGCGCCGTCCTGTTTTGCGGCAAGAAGCCCTTGGTAAACAAGGGCATGCATTGTGCCATTTGGCAGTGCTGCACCAGACGGCAAGGCAGCGTGGCGCATGAGGTCGAGGGTCCACGTGGGGCCTGTGTGAAAGCTGACGAAAGCCACGGGAGTTGTGCCCGCGTAAGCGGCGAACACGCGCTGATGTGAGAGGTAGTCGGGGCAAAACCGCCCCATCGAATGGCCGCGTTCGCCACCGGAGGCCTGCGCCCATTTATGAGCAATTCTGTTGAGAGAAGCGGTGTTGCGAACTTCAAAAACCTGCAGGCCGCTGGTCTTGAACCCGCTTAACGCGCGGCGCAGTTGTCGTTTTCCTGCACCTTGGGTCGACCACGTAGCGAGGTTGATGAGCCCGTCTTCCGCACAGCGGATCGCGACCCAGCCAGATTTGCGCGCGCGCGTGGCCTGCTGTGCGCTGCATTTGTACAGGGCGCGCGGTGCGCCGCTGGTGCGCAAGTCGCAAAGAGACATGCCGTTTGGCAAATCCCCCAGTACCGCACCATTTATCCAACAAGGTAGCGTGAGGAGGGGCGCCTTTTTGTGGGGGAAAATATGGGCCGACTGCCGCGCGAGGGTCGCTTCGGGGTGCGTGAGTGGGCGAGACGGGACAGGTTGTGTTGGGCGGATAAGGCAGAGCAATGCAAGGGCGGCGGGCAGTGCATAATAGAGGGCGCGAAACGCCAACAGCGCTGCCATGGTGGAAGCGGAATCGGTGATCGGTAGCAGTGCAAGCAAAGACAAATCAAACGCACCAACACCCCCCGGAGCGTTGGATAAAAGCCCTGCACCAAGGGCAACGAGGTAGGCGGCAAAAAGAAGCTGGAAGGAGATCGGTTCCGGCCATAGCACCCAAAGCGCGGCGGCGGCAAATCCGGTGTCCGCGAACGTCGCAAGAAGCAACGTGCAGAGTGTCATCGCGCGAACGGGTGTCGGGATCCAGCCAAGCCGGAAGCTGAGGCGGGCCAGAACCATCAGCCCGACAAGCGCGACCAAACCACTGAGAATAAGCCCACCGGAGTGTGGCAATAGGCCGGAAAATGGCACGATAAGCGCGGCAACAACGGCGAGAGCGACTAAAAAAGACAGGCTCACCGCTGCTGAAAGACGCCCGATTGCGCTTGCGGAGAGGTCTGGCAGGCAGCGCCAGCGGACCAAGGCGCTTGTGATCGCGCCAAAGCCCAATGTTTGGGAGACAGCGATTGCTTTGATACCTGCGCTTCGTGCCAAGCTTGGATGTTGGCGGGTTTGTAGGACGCGGTGTATCAGCACATCGTAAACACCGATTGCGCGAAAGCTGAGGGCCGTGAATCCCAAAGCGGCGGCCCATTGCCACCAAAGCAAAGACCCGAACGCCGCCCAGATCGCAGCGCTGTCTATTTGCATAATGTGGCGTACGAACAAGACGCCGAATACGGCGAGTGCAAGAACGGGGACACCTTTGGCGATCCAACGCGTTGCTTGAAAGACGCGCCCCCCCGGCATTGTTTCGTGGTTTAGTGACATTCGTTCCCCCATTTCAAGCCGAGCGTGAGCCCACCCACGCAGGACAGCTTAGAGGGAAAATGGTTCTTCAAACGTAAAGGTCAGCGCGCCTTACGACGCGCTGACCTGACTTTATTCATTGAATTAGAACGAAATTTCTATCAACCGCGACGGGTTTAGACTTCGTTGAGCAACTGTGCTTTGGCTTCTGTCATGCATTCCGCCATTTTTGCGCGAATGGTGGCTTCGTCTGACAGGTGACCTACATCGGTAAACAGCTTGCGGTAGACGTCCTCGTGTCCGGCTTCTTCAAAATCGGCCTTGATGACTTCTTTGGCATACTCAAGCGCATCGTCGCCTTCTTTGCCCAGCAAACCAGCAGCCCAGAGGCCGACTAGCTTGTTGCGGCGGGCTTCCGCTTTGAATTGCATTTCAGCGTCATGGGCGAATTTGTTTTCAAATGCGGTTTCGCGGTCGTCAAAAGTGGACATTTTCAGGCTCCAATTGGTGTTCGGATAAGATATGCCCCTCGCAGCGCTTGCCCGCAAGGGGGGCTTGGCTTATGAGGCGCGTATCGGGCCTTTTCTGCCCTCTTTGACGTCCAAAGAGAGGGGCCTGCGCAGGAGACAGCATGGCACGTCGCAAACTGGTCTATGAAGGCAAGGCGAAGATCCTCTATGAAGGCACTGAACCGGGCACGCTTATTCAGTATTTCAAAGATGATGCGACCGCGTTCAATGCGGAAAAAAAAGACATAATCGACGGGAAAGGTGTGCTGAACAACCGCCTGTCTGAGTTTTTTATGTTGGGCCTGCAGCGCATTGGTGTGCCGACCCATTTCATTCGCCGCCTCAATATGCGCGAACAGCTGATCCGTCAGGTGGAGATCATCCCGCTTGAAGTGATTGTGCGCAACTTTGCCGCAGGAACGATGGCCAAGCGTCTAGGTATGGAAGAGGGCACACCGCTGCCGCGCCCGATTGTTGAGTTCTCTTATAAGGACGACTCACTCGGTGATCCGTTGGTGCCAGAGGAATACATCATCGCGTTTGGTTGGGCCACGCAGCAGGACTTGGATGATATTGTCGCGCTCGCGCTGCGGGTGAACGACTTTATGGCTGGTGTCATGCACGGTGTTGGCATCAAGCTGATTGATTTCAAAATTGAGATTGGCCGCGTTTGGGATAATGATTTCATGCGCCTTGTTGTGGCGGATGAAATCAGCCCTGACAGCTGCCGTTTGTGGGACATTGAAACTGGGCGCAAGCTTGATAAAGATGTGTTCCGTCAAGACCTTGGTGATCTGGCGGATGCCTATACCGAAGTTGCCAAACGTCTTGGTGTGATGCCGTCCAATGCGACGAACATCACCAAGCCGACGCTGATAAATTAACAAAGAAAGACTGCTGCCATGAAAGCCCGCGTACATGTGATGTTGAAAGACGGTGTTCTGGACCCACAGGGGGCCGCCGTGAAACACGCGCTTGGCGCGCTTGGGTTTGATGGGGTGGACGGTGTTCGCCAAGGTAAAGTGATTGAGCTTGATCTGGCTGACGGTGCAACTGAAGCCCAAGTGGGTGAGATGTGCGAAAAGCTGCTCGCCAATACGGTGATCGAAAGCTACCGGATCGAAGTTCTATGAAGGCGGCGGTCGTCCAATTTCCAGGGTCAAACTGTGACCGCGACATGGCTGTCGCGCTTGAGAAATCCGGCGCGGACGTTACGACGGTTTGGCACAAAGATGCAGCGCTTCCTAAGGGCGTTGATCTGGTCGCGATCCCTGGCGGGTTCTCGTTTGGGGACTACCTGCGCTGCGGTGCAATTGCTGCGAATTCGCCGATTTGTAATGCGGTTGTGGATCACGCAAATGCGGGCGGTTATGTGCTAGGTGTTTGTAATGGTTTCCAAATCCTGACCGAAACGGGCTTGTTGCCCGGTGCGTTGCTGCGCAATGCAGGGCTGAAATACATCTGCCGCACGGTTGGTTTGAAAGTTGAAACATCCAATTCGGCTTACACCGAAGGCTATAACGATGGCGCTGAAATTGGCGTTCCGATTGCGCACCATGATGGCAACTACTTTGCTGACGATGCGACGATTGAACAGCTTAAGGGCGATGATCGCGTGGCCTTTACCTATACCGACAATCCGAACGGAAGCCGTGGCGACATCGCAGGCATTCTATCCGAGAACCGCCGTGTGCTGGGAATGATGCCGCACCCTGAGCGCGCCTTTGAAGAGGCGCACGGGAACACCGATGGTCAGCGCCTTTTCGCTGGTTTGATGGCGCAATTGGCCAACGCCTAAGCGCTGTGATGGACGCCGTGCGGGTAGGACGGTAGTATCTTGAGATGACCTGGGGAATTTTGTGAGACGCCGCCGCCTGTCGCCTGTTTGGTGGACGCGCATCCTTGTGACCGCGCTTGTGATCGTGGCGTGCGTTGTTGTCTACACGTCCAACCGCCTTTTGACAGAGCGCTTTACGGACCGCACGCGCGGCGCGGCAGAGGTGCGTTTGGCGTTGTATTCTGCAAACCTTCTCAGTGAGTTACAGAGAAATTCGATTGTCCCGCAGCTGTTGGCGCGTGACCCTGCGTTGATTGGGGCGTTGAACTCGGCTGACTTTACCCAGTCAACCGCGCGGCTGTTGTCATTCGTTGATGAAATCGGCGCGGCGTCTTTGGTGTTGATGGACACGGGCGGACGTATCGTGGCGGCGACGAACCGTGAAAGGCTGGGGGAAAATCAGCGCGCGCAAAAGTCATTCATTGATGCACTGCGATCAAATATCACGACTTTTACCGTGGGGGAGCGCGAAGAGGGGGGATACTCGTTTACGTATTCGCGCCGGATTGAAGACAGTAGTTTGGTGATTGGTGTCGTTTCCGTCGAAGTGGACTTGGCGAAATTAGAACGATCTTGGGCGGGTATCTCAGACGCTGTGATGGTGCTCAACAGTGAAGGTCTTGCGATTTTGGCGACGGAGCCGCGCTGGCGTGGCCGTGTCGAAGAAGACGCGATTGGGCTTCTGGAGCCACAAACCGCGATTGAACGCGCGCTTCGCGGCACCCCAGATTGGTCTGCCTTGCCGATTGATGCCTATCTGCGCGGGGACGGGGTAATGCGCCAAGAAGCGCGTGTTCCGTTTCAGGGCTGGCGCGTTGTTAGCTTTACGACGTTCCAGTCTGTGCGTGAGCGGGTGAATGCGATTTTGGCGCTCGAAATCATGGGCTTCGCGATTACGCTGGCGGGTTTGTTTTGGTTCTTGTCGCGCAGATCAAACCTCGCGGCACGGATGTTCCAGATGGAATCGGCGGAGCTTCGCCAGTTGAATAGCCGCCTACAGCGAGAAATTGCCGAACGTAAGAAGGTCGAAAAGGACCTTGAGGTGGCTGAACAAACCGTTGCGCAAACGTCTAAATTGGCCGCCCTAGGTGAGATGTCTGCGGCCGTTTCGCATGAGCTGAACCAACCCCTTGCGGCGATGAAAACCTACCTTGCCGGGGTGCGTCTTTTGATCAGTCGTGAACGCCCCGATGAGGCCGTTGTTGCAGTGCAGCGGATTGACAGTCTGATTGAGCGGATGGGGGCGATTACCAAGCAGTTAAAGTCCTATGCCCGTAAAGGCAAAGATAGCCTTGAACCCGTTGATATGAAGGACGCGGTGCTGTCGTCACTGTCCATGATGGAGCCGCAATTGCGCCAACGTCAGGTGGCCATCACACGCACTTTGCCGGACCATCCTGTGATGATTTTTGGGGACCGGATGCGGTTAGAACAGGTCATCATCAACCTGCTGCGCAACGCGCTGGATGCGACCAAAATGGCGAGCGACCCCGTTGTTGAAATCTTGCTGGCGCAAGGCGATGTGGCGCGGCTTTCTGTGCGCGATAATGGCGCGGGAATTGAAGACCTCGATGAGTTGTTTGAGCCGTTTTACACGACAAAGGCGCCGGGGGATGGCACGGGTTTGGGTCTTGCTATCTCATCGGGCATCGTAAACGACTTCGGTGGACGGCTTACCGCGCGCAATTCTGCGAAAGGCGGGGCTGTATTTGAAGTAGAACTGCCCATATTGGGTTCAGACATAGAAGCAGCGGAGTAAACGCGCATGGCTCAGGCAATGAAGATCGCGATTGTGGATGACGAACAGGACATGCGGCAGTCCATCTCCCAGTGGCTGGCTTTGTCGGGGTACGATACCGAGACATTCGCCAGCGCTGAGGACGCATTAAGGGGCGTGGGCCAAGACTATCCGGGCATTGTTGTCAGTGACATCAAGATGCCGGGCATGGACGGCATGCAGTTCCTGAAAAAGCTGAAGGGCGTTGATAGCTCGCTTCCTGTGATCATGATTACGGGCCACGGCGATGTGCCGATGGCGGTTGAGGCGATGCGCATTGGTGCGTTTGATTTCCTTGAAAAGCCGTTCAATCCGGATCGCATGACAGAGTTGGCCAAGAAAGCGACCGTTGCGCGGCGTTTGACGCTGGATAACCGTGCGTTGCGCCGTGAATTGTCAGACGGTGGCGCGTTGATGAAGAAGCTCATCGGCGCATCACCTGTGATGGAGCGTCTGAAAGAAGACATCCTTGATTTGGGGCAGGCGGACGGCCATGCGTTGATTGAAGGTGAAACTGGCACGGGCAAAACCCTCGTGGCGCATGCGCTGCATGCTGTTGGAGCGCGGGCGAACAAGAAGTTCGTTCTGATTTCATGTGCGGCCTATGAAGAAGACGCGCTTGCCAGACGGTTGTTTGGCCCTACTGGGCAGGATGACCCAATTCCCGCAATGGAAGAGGCCCGCGGTGGGACGTTGGTTTTGGAAGATATCGAAGCACTGTCGGAAACCAACCAAGCGCGACTGTTAACTGCGATCAATGAGCAGGGTACACCGGCAGAGACACGCATCGTTGCCATTTGTAACCTGCAAGATGAAGGCAAGACCTGCGAAAGCGTGCTGCGCAATGATCTGTTCTATCGCCTTGCCGCGTTGCGGATCACAGTGCCGCCGCTGCGCGCGCGGGGCGAAGACATCCTGACACTGTTCACCCGTTTGGGCGAAGGGTTTGCCGAAGAATACGGCTGTGACGCGCCAGAAGTATCCGCACAAGAAGCGGCGCAGTTGTTGCAGGCCCCGTGGCCGGGCAATGTGCGTCAGCTTTATAATGTCGCGGAACGCGCTGTGCTGCAAAATCGTCGTGGGTCTGGCACGATTGCGTCGTTGCTGATGACGGAAGACGACGAAAGCCAGCCCGCGATCACCACGGAAGGCAAGCCGCTTAAGGAATTCGTTGAGGCGTTTGAGCGGATGTTGATCGACAACACCATGCGCCGTCACAAG
>DQCL01000033.1 GCA_003533975.1 Octadecabacter sp.
ACTTGCTGAACCTTTAGCGGTGAGCTGGCATGTAGCGCGTTTGGCACTAAAGGCACTGCACTCCAGCATGGATCGGCGCGCGCTCGTTATTGGGGGAGGGGCAATCGGGTTAGCCGCCGCCTTGGCTCTCAATGCCATGGGGGTGGTTGATGTCGTTATCGTTGAACCTGATGATGCGCGGCGGCAATTTTTGTCTGAGCAGTGTGATCAACAGGTTGTGTCATCCACAGATAAGTCATTCCCCATCGTGATCGATGCGGTTGGCATTGGTGTGACGCGTGCTTCAGCCTCGGAACTGGTCGAAGCTGGTGGCGTCATTGCGCATGTGGGTCTTGGGGATAATGGACCGGGCTTTGATGTGCGTCGCGCCACTTTGCAAGAGATTACGTTCATTGGGACATATACTTATACTGCCCAGGATTTTCGCGACACGGCGGCGGCGCTTTTTGATGGCCGTTTAGGTCCGCTGAACTGGACCGAAACCTGCTCACTTGCTGAAGGAGCAACCGCATTCGCCGACTTACGCGCGGGCCGTGTTGCTGTTCCAAAAGTCGTTTTGGAACCGTGGGCATGAGTATGAGACTGACCAAATCCAAATAGAAATTACTTAACCAGAAAGGCTCTGTTCTTATGAACATCGACAAAAAGATTGTAGATGATCTTGTCGCCAACGATGTTTCTTTTGTCACCACCGTGCCGTGTAAACAGCTGGCAGGCGTGATCGACGAAGTCGAAAACCGCGATGAGATTTTTCACATCCCTTCAAACAAAGAAGATGAAGGCATGGGGCTGTGTGCCGGTGCCTTTATGGGCGGAAAACGTCCTGCGATCATTATGCAAAATACCGCCATCGGCGTGACGATCAACACGCTGGCAACGCTGACGCAGTATTACCGTATGCCGCTGCCAATGATTATTTCATACCGCGGAGAGCTGCGCGAACCAGTGGCCTGTCAGGTAGAAATGGCGGTACACACCAAGGCGCTGCTGGCTCAAATGAATATCCCAACCTACCACTTTCACTGGCAAAAGGATGTTGAGGAATTCGATAACATCCTAAAGTACACCTTCATGTGTAACAAACCCGTGGCGATCCTGACCGACGCCAACTTTTGGGGAGGCTATGGCGACCAATGATACGTTATGAAATCCTGCGCGACATCGCGCCCATCCTGAACCCGCACCTTGTTGTTTGTAACATCGGTCTGCCTAGCCAAGAGCTACACATGATCGATGACAATGAACGAAACTTTTACATGCTAGGCACAATGGGCCTGTCTTCGTCCATTGGTTTTGGTCTTGCACTGGCGCAGTCCAAGCCCGTCATTTCAATTGATGGCGACGGTTCGGTTCTTACGAACCTTGGAACCTTGCCGACCATCGCCAACAATGCGACCGGAAATTATACGTTGTTGATCATCGACAATGGGTCTTATGGCTCTACTGGGGATCAACCGACGTATGCGGGGAAGAAAACCTCCCTGACCGCGGTGGCAAAGGCCTGCGGCTGTGACACGGTGATCGAAGTGCAAGACAAAGACCTTGGTCCGGTCTTGCAATCGGCCATCGACAGCGACGAGATGACGATCATTGTGTGCAAATGCGATAGCGGAAATATCAAGCTTCCGGTTATCACGATGGATCCCGTCGTTATCCGCCATCGCTTTATGGAAGCTGTGAAAGCCTGATGTCAGCGAACGCCATTCATAGCGCAGAGGACGCACGACGTATCGCTAAGCGGCGTCTGCCGTGGATGGTGTTTGATTATATTGACGGCGCCGCTGGTGCGGAAACGGGGGCGGCGCGCAATCGCGCTGCCCTTGATGCGATCACTTTGCGTCCACGCATCCTGCGCGATGTGTCCGAACGATCACTCACGACGACACTGTTTGGCGCAACTGCAAAGCGTCCGTTTGGTATTGCGCCTATGGGAATGTGCAACCTTTCAGCCCCCGGTGCAGACCTCATGCTTGCCCGTCTCGCAGCGCAATATCAGGTGCCACATGGCGTTTCGACGGTGGCGTCAACGCCTTTGGAAAAGATCATCGAGGTGGCGCAAGGACATGCTTGGTTCCAGCTATATTTCAGCGGCGATGGAAGCGGCACATTCAAACTGGTCGAGCGCGCAAAGGCTGCGGGATACAAGACGTTGGTGTTAACCGTTGACGTACCAGAGGTCGGCCGCCGCCCGCGTGAGTTGCGCCATGGCTTCAAGATGCCATTTAAGATTGGCCCGAGACAGTTTGCCGATTTCGCCCTACATCCCCGCTGGTCGCTGAATACGCTGATCAAGGGCAAACCAACGATGGCAAATTTTGACATGCCTGGGTACACATTTGATCGCACCGAAAGTCGCGCAGGCGCGACATGGGATACATTAAAAAAGCTGCGTGAAATGTGGCCGGGAAATCTTGTCGTCAAAGGCGTGCTGGATATTGAAGATGCGGTGAAACTTAAGAATGCAGGCGTGGATGGCATTCAAGTATCCAGTCACGGTGCGCGCCAACTTGAAAGCGCGCCCGCACCGATAGAAGCGCTCTCCCAAATACGTACCGAACTGGGAACGCAGTACCCATTGTTCTTTGATAGCGGTATTCGATCTGGAGAGGATGTTCTGTGTGCCTTGAATCAAGGCGCTGATTTCGTTTTCCTTGGGCGTATTCTACAATTCGCTTTAGCCGCTGGGCATGAGGCCGGATTGCACAAGCTTTGGGAAACGATTTCGGAAGAAATGAGCATAGCCATGGCCCAAATTGGACAGACGGGTATCGAAGTGCGGTAGGGCGCGGCCAAGTTGTGACCATCTTAATCGGTCAAATGAAATAGGTTTGTCGCCAACGACTACCGAAAGTTAATTTCACCATAAACAACCTGTTTTGCCCCCCCAACGATGAAGGGCGGCGGCGCGGGTTATAGGAACCATTGATATACTGGAAGATCGCGCCTTCGATCTGACAGAGTGTGCCCAGCGGGTGCGCCAAATCCGCTTAAGTATCGGTTGTGTGACTTCTCAGGATACTTTTACATGTGGCGGCCCGCGTTCTTGGCTGATCAATT
>DQCL01000161.1 GCA_003533975.1 Octadecabacter sp.
CCATCTGCACCCGTGACGACATAGCCAAGGTTGCCCCAAACCCACACGTCATTGTCGACCTGTGGCGCCGTCAGGAAACCAGTTGGCTTATCAACACCGTTACCATTCACAAATGCCGCAGCTTCGGAACGCGCGAACTTGTCCGCGATACGGCCAGCCAGCCATTCATCAATGTTGAACGCGCTGTCATCCAGCAAACGCTGGGACGCTTTGGGAAGCGCAGAAAGCTCATGCAATGCGATCGTAATACGATCAATCTGCGGCGTGCCAGTCTCAGCGCTTGGATCGTTCTCAGTGGCCCAGCCCGCACCCATTTCCGTGTGGTCAATCAGCACATCGTAAGACGTCGCCTCAACGTTCACCACATTGGCAATCGCACGGATAGACGCCGTCGCAGCCAGCGTGGATTGAACTGTCGCAGATGTCTGCGGATCCACCAAGTAGCCACCATCAGCGGCGACAGCCGTGGACATGGATTTGCCTTCCATCGGCAGCTCACGCAGGCCATCATCCTCACCGGAACGCAGATAGGCCTCAAACGCCTTTTGGTGTGGTGCCTCAACAGATGCAGCAGTGGCCAGCGCAGGGCGTGCGCCAGAAATCATGGATTTACGGTCAAGTTTGGTCATACGGTCGTCCTGCTCTTTCAGCTTAGTTTGAATATCAGTCGTGAAGTCTTTGAAATCGCTCACAAAGCCCGCCATCGCGGACTTCAACTCATGGGCCGGAGAGGGCGCACCTTCCCCGTCCCGAGCCTTGCACTCAGGTTTGGTCATATCTCGATCCTCTTGATCTATGGGTGGAAACGCCGCGCCTTATTGGTGGCCCAGCACAGCGCGGGCATCCTCAAACGCCCCCGCAAGTTCACGCATCGTGTCGGCCACAGGGTCGTCCCCCTTCGCCCCCACACGCGCATCCGGAAGCATCGGGAATGTCACCAGTGACACCTCCCAAAGCTCCAGCTCTGACAACAGGCGTCCGCCCGATGTATTCTTTGTGGCACGCACGGTGCGATAGCCGATCGACAGCCCGTCAATCGCGCCCGCTTCAATCAAGGCAGCAGCCTCACGGCCCTTTTCGACATCGCGCAAAATGCGGCCCTTCACGTATAGGCCAGCCGCGTCTTCACGCACCTCGTCCCATACGCCAATCGGTTGCGCCGGGTCATGCTGCCACAGCATTTTCACGCGGCCACCTTTACCGGCAAGCGATGCCAAAGACGCAGCATATGCCCCCGTCTCAACGACATCGCCCCCTTGGTCAGCTTTGCCAAACAACGAAGCATAACCGCTGATCTCTATTCCGTTCTCGACGGCAACACTGCCCCCAAGGGCGATAAATTTATGTTCCAAAGTCATCTCAATTCCTTTCAGGGCGACACGGTCAGGATGGATTGAAACGCTTGGGCCAAAATCACGCCCACCACGCCATAAACCGTCAACCACAACCGCCGTTCCAGCCGTTCCATCATCACTTCGATCTTGCCCAGCTGCGTGTTGAGTTGGGCAAACTGCAGCGCTGACATTCGCTCTTGCGCATCAATGCGCAGGCTTGGTCCGCACTCAAACGTCTCTCGCACATCAGCCATCGCCAACCTCAAGGCTCGGCAAGCCAAGCAAGTTGCGCTTTTCCGCATCCGTCAGGAACGCAGCCCCGGCAACACGTGTCCACTGTGCATCCCGCTCGACAGATAGCGCGGCGACTTGGTCAAGGTCAGGTTTCAGATCAAACCGCTCGCCTGTGAAATCACCTAACCAATCCGCAATTGCGCCAGCCACGCGCGTCACTAACGGCAACACCGTCAAGCGATAGAATGCACGGTTGGCCTCTTGGTAATTCGCGTAGGTCGCATCACCCGTAATCCCCAACAGCATCGGCGGCACACCAAAGGCAATCGCGATTTCCCGCGCAGCTGCTTCTTTGGTCTTCTGGAACTCCATGTCAGACGGGCTGAACCCCATTGGCTTCCAATCAAGCCCGCCTTCCAACAACATTGGGCGACCCGCATTCTTGGCGCCCTGATGCTGTGTCTCCATCTCCATCAGCAAACGGTCATATTGATCCGTGCTCAACTGGCTTTGGCCATCCGCGCCCTTGTAAATAATCGCACCACTTGGCCGCGCTGCATTGTCCAGCAATGCCTTAGACCACCGCGAAGCCGCATTGTGCACATCCAACGCCGTCGCCGCCGCGTGCATTGGGGACAGCCCGTAGTGGTCGTCTTGTGGGTGAAATGATTTCACATGGCAGATCGGGGACGCGCCCTCACCCACCGCAAAGCGGTGCTTTCGCCCACCAACCGTATAATCATACGCCACAGGCCAGCCATCCGCGCCAGGAACCAACGTCATCCGATCTGATCGCAGCACATGCAACTCGAGCGGCATATCTTCACCACCCACGGCCTCGACATAGCCATTGCCCGTCAACAACAGCTGCCCGAACAGAGCCTCAAACAATTCTGCACGCCCCTGCGCCCCATTCGGACGCTCAATCAACTCCAGCACAGGGTGCGTGTCATAACGGCGCTCTGCGTCTTGCAAGACCAGTGGCAATGCCGCCGCAGCCTCTGCAATAATTTTCACCGCGCGAAACCCGACTGGGTTGGACGTAAAGCCAGACCGCGTCAGCGTCGCACTGTCACGCGCACCCCATACGGAACGCCCGACAGATCCCCACGCCGCGACCTTACCCGTGGCAGACGCCTTAACCTCAGGCACATCAACCTGTCCTACTTCTTGCCGCTTCAGAAAATCAAACATTCAAATTCCCTCTGGTGCCGCCCGTTCAAGGCGTTTGATCCAACACGATACAATTTCAGCTAAATGTCTTACGAAGGTAGAAACCCACCGTTCGATGGCCACGCAACAGGTTGCGAAAGCCCTTATTTATATCGCTACAGTGTGCGAACTTGTGGTGCACGCCAGCGCTTTGCAGGCTCCAGAAACAAATCCGTCAACGCCCAAACCAGCGCGTCCACGCGGTCCGGTGATCCCGTCCCTGCATAGCCTTCGGCCGTCATTTGACACATC